>JAHRAZ010000056.1 GCA_020027475.1 Microthrixaceae bacterium | reverse complement strand
GGTTCGGGATGAACGCCGTCAGGTTCGGCCAGTAGGCCACATAGAAAGGATTGTCCTTGGCCACATTGTGTTTGATGAACTCCAGAGTCCGTTTCTGGCACTCCGGATCGATTGCGTTGTACTCCTCCAGGGCAGAAGAACCCCACTCGGAGGCCTCCTCCCCCTTGCGACCTTCAAGGGTCATGACCCAGTCGGAAGCACCGAAGGTGTCGTCGATCTCGTATGGATCGTCGACGAGCATCTCCTTTATTACGCCTTGCACGGCGTTGGCACCCTCACCGAACTGATTCCACAAACTCAACACCTGGTTGTACGGAGTGAAGAGCGTCTCATCAAATCCCTGATTGTGGGGATAACTCTCCTCGATGTCGCCCAGATGCCACTTTCCGTAGAACGCAGTGGAGTACCCCGCTGCGGAAAGCACTTCGGCGATGGTGACTTCTTCGGCGGCAAGTCCCGCCGACTCCACCGGGAAGGCAACGTTGTACATGCCGGAGCGAACTGCGTGGCGCCCCGTGATCACTGCGGCTCGACTCGGCGTACACGCAGGCTCGGTGTAGTAGCGAGTGAACAGAACCCCTTCTTCAACCAAGCGATTGCTCTGGGGTGTGTCGAACCCGCGGATCTTGTTGAACGCCGGGATACCGGCGTCACCAAATGCCATGTCGTCCCACATGATGTGGACGATGTTCGGCTTGGAGCCATGTTCGGCCTCCAGTTCGGCCAGTTTGGTGTCGAGGTCCTTGTCCTCTGCTACCCACTCGTCACCCTTTTGATCGAACAGGATGTAGTACTCGGAATCGTGAACGACTGGTCCGGGTTTGTTCTCTGGCATCAGATCTCCTTGTTGAACCCCCAAGGGTATTCCCTGTTCAATAGGCCTGCTATCCACAATCGGAATCGGGATCCGACCCATCAGTCAATCCCCATCCCGACAGAGTTCCGCCGGCAGCGTCCAACGACATCGAATTCCAACCATATGGGCCTGCGGACCTGTGCCATGTCGCGTCCTCTGACTAGGCTGACCGCCACAAAGACCAGAGCTGGAGGGTTTCAGTGAAACGCATTCTTTCAATTCTCGCCGTCGGGGTGATGCTGCTCGGCGCGTGCAGCAGCGACGACTCGGACGACACAACTGCCACAACCGAGGCAGAACCGGACGTCGAAGAAGCGCTGAGCACGTTCTGTGAAGACGGCGACAGCTACGTGGAGGCACTCGACACCTACGGGCAGATCTTCACCGAAGAAGAACCCACAGTCGGCGACCTCAAGGAAGGCGCTGACCCACTCATGGATGCTCGTGAGCAGGCTCAGGACTCCGGCGACGATTTGAAGGCTGCAATCGAACAACAAGAGGAAGAAGTCGCTGAGGCCGAGGAAGATGCGATGAAGGAAGCCGAGGAGGCCAAGGAAGCCGGCGAGGAACCCCCGAGCACCACGTCGACCTCACTGGTGGAAGTTGACGTGTCCGAAGACACACTCGCCGGTGTGGAGAACGCAGAGGGCGACTTCACAGCCACCACCGAGGGCATCGACGACTCGACGCCACTCAGCGAGGCTTCGGTTTCGCTGACCTCTGCCGCCTACGCGCTCGAAGTCACCTGGCTGGCTCTGCTCACAGAAGCCGGCTGCGTGGATGACGAAGGCGAATCTCTTGCCCAAGTACGCGAGTACGTTGCGGCAGTTCAGAGCGATCTCGAGACAGCCGGATACTACAAGGGCAAGATCGACGGCATCTGGGGCACCGAAACCGCAACCGCGGTCAAGGAACTCCAGACTGCCAACGGACTTCCGGAGACCGGTTACCTCGATCCGCCATCTCAGGCTGCCCTCGCTGACGAACTCGCCGGCCAGGAATCCAACCAGGTCTCAGCTCTTCAGGGTGTGCTCAAGTCTCTCGGCTACTACGACGGCCCGATTGACGGTCAGTGGTCGCAACAACTCGAGGATGGCCTCAAGGAGTTCCAGCGTGAGCTGGGAGTGCCCGAGACCGGCCAGGTCGACGAAGCCACCTTGCGTGGGTTCCAGGATCGTCTTGCCGAGGTCGATCAGGCAATGATCGATTCCACGTCGACGACTCTGGCTCCGGAGACCACGGCTCCCACGACCGCCGCCGCACCGGAGTAACCGCAGGCCACCGGCCAACCCGACGGCCCGGATGCCGGGCAGCCGCGACACCGGACGAACGGGAAACGTTTCGAGAGTTCAGACTTGTGGCTCCCGGTCCCCGGAAGGGGATCGGGACAGCGTCTTGCTCGGCAACTCGCCGACGAAACTGCGATACTGTCCTGAAAATCTGCCCAAATGCCAAAACCCCAGATCCATGGCGACCTGGGTGACCGAACCTTCGGACGGCGGGGCCGATCTCAGGCGCCGCTGTGCCTCTCGGAGCGCACGGGCGCGGAAAAAGCCCGAAGGTGAGACTCCGAACACCTTGTTGAAGGCCGCTCGCACCCAACGATCCGTCACTCCGGCGGCCTCGGCAAGGTCTGCGGTGGAGGGCATCGGCCCCAACTCGTCCGAGGCGGCCACACAGACCTTCACGATCCTCTCCGCTGAGGCATTGAGACCGGGCTCCGAATTGACTGGACCCCGGAGAGCTTCGATCAGCGTTTCGATCATTTCCTTCTCGAGGGATTCACCCTGTTTTCGGCTGATCAAACCGGTGGCCGCAAGTGCCGTGGAACCCACCGCGATCTCTGCGAGTCTCGGTGTGAGCAGACTCAATCTCCTGTCCCACGGGCCGCTCCGCAAATTGAGTTCCACCCCAGCGGCGGCGCACAGTTCGCCGAACGAGTCCTGCGGCAGGGAAACAGTGGCGAATGGAGGAATGCTCGAACCGAGACCGACACCATCGTGCTCGCCGCCCGGCCCGTAGACCCACAACCCATTGACATCCAGCGGCAGACCGTTCCATGACCCATCACCCGGCTCGAGCTGGAATGCAACAACAACGGTTTCCGAATCCACCGCCCCTTCGGTATGAACGGGAAAGTCGAATCGACCCACCGTGAGGGAAAAACTGGAGGAGCTGACAAGTGACAGATCGACGTCCAGCCCCGTTGCTGCCAAACGCGTGGCTTCCATGGGTGTGCCGCTCACCATCTCGCGGAGTACGTCGAGATCGGAGGTGCGGAGAGTCCCGGCGGCGTATGGACCCCGGCATTCGGACAGATCCTGATTCGACTTCACCGAAGCAAGCTATATCACCGTCGGTTCCGGAGCCGGATAGCCAAACCGTGCCCAATGAACTCCAATTGAGCGTTGGCATCCTCGACGATTGAGCCGGTATTCAATGAGCCCTGTCCCCGTTCACCAACCCGCCCAGTCCCCGACGTCGCCACTCTCATCGCAGACCCACCGGCGATTGACCTAGCCTGTGGGCCGTTTCGGGGAGTTCGCCTATCAGGAGATCGCCCGCTCCATGAACGGATCGTGGACCCAGAAGTCTCAGAATGGATCGACCCAATTTGATTCCGATCACCAAGTGGTTACCCAACTACAACAAGACGCTCCTCAGACCGGACACTGTGGCCGGACTCACGGTGTGGGCCCTCCTGGTTCCCGAGGCGATGGCGTATGCCGAACTCGCCGGCATGCCGCCCGAGACCGGACTGTACGCCGCGCTCGGAGCCATCACGGGGTACGCCATCTTCGGCACCTCCAAACAGCTGTTCGTGGGTCCCAGTTCCACCGTGGCGATCCTGTCCCTGTCCACAGTGGCGGCGGTTGCAACCAACGACAACGTGATCCAGCTCTCCGTCGCGCTCGCGCTGCTCGTCGGCGTGATGTACATCTTCTTCGGTTTGCTCAAACTCGGCTTCATCAGTGTCTTCATGTCGAAATCGGTGCTCACAGGCTTCACATTCGGCCTTGGGCTCACCATTGCCATCGGCCAGATGGACAAACTTCTGGGTGTTGAAGGCGGATCCGGCAACTTCGTGGAAAAGCTCAAGGCGCTGATCGAAGCTCTCCCGGACGTCCATGGATTGAGCGCCACCATCGGATTGGTTGCCTTGGTGATACTTCTGCTGAGCCGCAAGTTTTTCGGGCACAGCGTACCCATGGCTTTGATCGTGGTCTTCGGCTCGATCGCATTGTCGGTCTGGCTCGGCTGGGAGTCCAAGGGGGTGCATGTGGTCGGCGAGATCCCGGCCAAGATTCCGGGCATCGCAGTGCCCGATGTGCATCTTTCCGACATCATCGGTCTTGTGCCGGGCGCCTTGGGGATCGTGATCGTCGGATACGCCGAGTCGTTCGGCGCGGCGGAGATCTACGCCAGGAAACATGACTACGAGATCGACCCGGACCAGGAACTGATCGCGCTCGGAGCAGCCAACGTTGGCGCCGGTGTGCTCGGAGGATTCACTGTGGACGGAAGCCTGTCGAGATCCGCTGCAGGGGACGAGGCGGGCGGCCGCACACAGATGGCAATGCTGATCTGCGGTGCGATCACACTCGTCACGATTCTTGCGCTCACTCCCCTGTTCGCGGAACTACCAGAGACAATTCTGGCTGCGATTGTGATTTCAGCCGTCTGGGGAACCTTCAACGTCGCCGAAATGCGGCGGATATGGCACTCGAACAAGCTGGATTTTGCCGCTGCGCTGACAGCCCTCATCGGCGTGTGTGTCGTCGATCTGCTGCCGGGCCTGATGATCGCGGTTCTGCTCTCGTTCATCCTCATGATCTACAAGGCGGCCAAACCCGAGATGCCGAAACTCGGGAAGCTTCCTGCCGGCCCATACGTGGACGAGAAGCGCTGGCACACCGAGCCCACCCCCGGCCTCCTGATCGTGCGACTCGACGGTCCTCTCTTCTTCGCCAATTCCCACGGATTCGAAGAACGAGTGGACGAACTCCTTCGCGAAGAGGACGAACCTCCGGGTGCCGTGATCCTCAACCTTGAGACCACGAACTACGTCGATACTGATGGCACCGACACACTGCGCTCGATCAAGGAAATGCTCCAGGACCGCGGGATCCGACTATTGATAGCCCGACTCAACCAGGAGGGCCGCGAAGCGATCATGAACTCCGGCAAGGAAGGCGACTTCGCTCCGGAGGACTTCTTCCCATCGGTCCGCCTGGCTGTGAAGGCAACCACCGGTGCGGCCGAGGACGAAATCGATTTCCTCGTCAAACGAGCCCAGAAAGACTACTGAATCCGTATCCACTTGAATCCGCATCCCTCGAGCAACCGGTCAAGAAGCGCCCGAACACCCAGGACTCACCTGGCCGAGGATTCAACCGCGACGTTTGCCGACAGGCAAGACTGATCCACATGACCGAGGCTCCGAATGAGTGAGGCGACTCCTTCGGAGACCGTTGGCGGGATCCGGGACTCCCCCGGATACTTCATCACCGACACAAACCAGCCTCGTCAACGGCGAGCCTCCGACGCCGTCGGAATCGGTTTCGGGATACTGCTGTTGGTGTGGGGCGGCCTGACCGCGGATGCCGAAGGTGGGCTTCTGGGTTCGATGGCCGACTTCGCACAATCAGCTCCTTCATGGGGCCTCGGAATCGCACGATTCCTGTATTCGCTCTCACTTGCCTACTTGATCGTATTGGTCTTCGGAATCGCCTGGAGGGGCAGGCGTTCACTCGACACCCTGAGAGACATCGCTCTTGCGGTTGCCGTGGCCGCAGTCGTGGCGACGGTCGCCACGCGCATCGACACCGACGCCTGGCCGGCGGTGATACCCGAACTGACCAATGCCGACATCGATCCTGCGTTCCCGGTCTTTCGAGTGGCTCTTGTTACGGCAATCGCGGTGGTAACCACTCCACACCTCACCCGGCCGGTCCGTCGCGCCAACGGCCTGATCGTTGCGGCCGTGTCGTTGGCAAGCCTGACGTTGGCGTACGGCTCGGTGGGCCAGGTCATCGGTGGGATCGGAGTTGGCTTGGCGGCCGGTTCGGCGGTGCTCCTCATCTTCGGTTCTCCCGCCGGTCATCCCGACCCGGACTTGATCCGCGACGCCGTGAGAGAGCTTGGCATGCAACTCGATGAGCTCACGGTTCGAGACGACGACTCCTGGGGTGCCCGCTATCTCGACGGCAAGCTGTCCGATGGCACCGCGGTGGAGGTCAAGGCGCTGGGGAGGGACGCAACCGGAGCCGCCGCCTCCTCCCGATTCTGGCGAACCCTCTGGTACAGGGGTGGTTCCGGGCCGGGTGAGCACAGCCGAATCGGGTCCCTGGAGCACGAAGCAATGGTCAACATGTTTGCGACGCGCACCGGCATATCCACTGCCGAGATCAGGGCCATAGGCACCGCGGGCGACGACATGGCGATCATTGTCTCTGATCGCCCGGGACGGCCGCTGGGCGATGTCGACACCGCGGATCTGACCGACGCCCTGATTGACTCGTTGTGGCAGGAGATCAACCTGATGGCGACGAAGTCGATCGTGCACGGCCGAATCAGCGAGGAATCGGTGTTGGTGGTTGGGGACTCCGTAACCTTCGCCGATTTCTCTGCGGGCAGCGTCATTCCCGAGACGGCGACCGCCGGAGGCACGGCCCGAGACGTGGCGAACGCCTTGATGATGCTTGCCAACCGGATCGGGGTGCAACGTGCTGTTTCGTCGGCAAACTCAGCTCTCCGGAAAGAGTTGCTGGCCGAGGCCATGCCGTATGTCCAGCTTCCCGCCATGAACAGAACGGTCCGTTCATGGAGCACAAAGCCCAAGGACACAGTGAAGGCTCTCGGCACGGAACTCGCAACGCAGCTCGATGTGGATCCCCCTCCACCGGCCAAGATCCGCAGGGTCCGTCTGCGAACGATCCTGATGCTCCTGCTGGTGCTGGTGGCAGCCAACGCACTCATGGGAATGCTCACCGGGATCGACTTCGCGGCCGTGGCGCAGAATCTTCAGGACGCCAACTGGGCTTGGATCCTCGTCGGTTTCGTCGTGGGATCCTTCGTGTTCTTCCCCGAGGCCACCGGGATGCTCTATGCCGTTGGGTATTCCTTGCCGCTGCGGCCCCTCGTGATCCTGCAGGTCTCCGTGAAGTTCATCGGCCTGGCAGTCCCTAGCGCGGCGGGAAGAATCGCGATGAACGCGGCATTCCTGCGCAAGTACGGCGTGTCCCCAACCATCGCAACCACTCAGGGGGCGGTGGACGGCATCGGTGGATTCGCCGTGGAAGCGGGAATATTGCTGCTCGCAATGATGTCGGACAACTTCGAACTGGACCTTGAACTCGGCGGAGTGGCCTGGAACGCGATCCTCGCGATCGTTCTGCTTGTGGGGATCTGTGTGATCGTGGCCGTCTGGAGGATCCGGAAACTGCACGACCTGGTCATTCCGATCCTGTCACAGGCGATCGGGCTGTTCCGTGAGGTTCTCAGCGACCCTCGGCGCGCCGGTGGAGTGCTCGGCAGCAATGCTGCCTCGCGGCTCGTCCTCGCAATAACCCTCTGGTTCATTCTCCTGGCGTTGGACCAGCCGGTGTCTCTCGCAACGGCACTCGTGGTGACGGTGGCCACCAACCTGCTCGCCGGCCTGGTTCCGATCCCTGGTGGAGTCGGGGTGGCGGAGGCCACACTCACCGCCCTGTTGATCCTCGTCGGGGTACCCGAAGATGGTGCATTCACAGCCGCGGTGGTCTTCAGGGTCTGCACCTTCTACATCCCTGCTGTCGCGGGATTCTTCGCCACCCGCTGGCTCGAGAACCGCGATTACCTGTAGGTCTGCCATCACCTGTGGGTCCGCGATTCCTGTGGGTCGCAGACGTAACCGGTTCGGAACCTCGGCATCACGGCGTCGGCGCGGAAAACGTTCCACAACTCACCTCGTTGGGGGATGGCTCCACCCTCAGGGCCTATGGAGGTTTCCTTGATGGACACGAAGGTCCGGCCCCCACTCCCGCACCAGTTCTCATCGGCGAACCAACTGCCATGGGCGGAGGGTGGTCCGAGGACTCAGGGGCCATACCATTCGGGATCGTCCTTGATCGGACCCCGGAATGCGAGAACGAGTCCCATGATCGCCCCGGCCGAGACGAGGGCCAGCCCCCCGAAGAAGAGGATCCGCTGCCAAGTTGGCGCAGCACTCGAACAGTGAAGATCTGTGCGGGCGTTGTCATTGAAGTCGTCGACGGTCACTGCTGCTCCGCTTGAAACAACGAATCCCGGATCCACATCAACTGGACTGAACCGGACCAGGGTGGCGGCACAACCCCACGATGCCTCCATCACCCAGACTCCCGACTCCGGTTGCGATTCGAGCGGAGTGCGAGTGTCGAACCCTTCGGGGACCTCACCGAGCGGAATGTACGTCGGTTCGCTGTCGGAGGTCCGAAACACGATCCATTCACCCGACGAGTTCTGATCACCTTCCTCGTTGAGTTCGACCAGGCGAAGTGACAGAAGGTCTCCGGCGACTTCCTCCGGCACCACAACTGCCAAGTCCGTTCCGATGGGGCGGCCGACCGCCACCTCCGGCGTTACGTCAGCACAGGAGAACAATCCACAAATGCCATCGCGCAACAACCCGGGCACCACCATCGCCACGACGCCAACCGCCACCAGGCCGAAGGCAATCCAGCCAAGGCGACGCTGCCTGGCCCCGCCATCGGAGTCGCCGGCAAGCGAAAGGGCCGGGTCCTCGGCAAACTCATCGCTGGTTTCGACGGCATCCGGGCCGCCACTATCGGAGGGATCTGACATCACCTAGATCGTAGGCCGCCACGGAGCCGGCCCCCGGGCAAACAGAGCGGCGAATCGGTGCCGCGCTCACGATGGCGCCTCGGTGGCCCCGCGAACCAGCCTGCCCGGCAGCTCACCGGTGGGTTCACCCTCTGTCATCGTGATGACTCCGGACTTGATGGTGTGAACGTATCCCTCGGCGGTCTGCATGAGGCGCCGGCCGGCAGCGGGGAGGTCGTGAACGATGGTGGGGGGATGCGATTCCAGCCGATCCAGGTCGATCAGGTTCATGTCGGCCAAGTATCCGGGCGCGATCACACCACGGTCCATCCAGCCCACATGTTCGGCTGTGCGTTGAGTGTGTCCATGCACGATCTGCTCGATGGGGATGCCCGCCGATTCCGAGGTGTCGCGTGCCCAGACCGTCAGGGACGAAGTGGTCATGGATGCGTCGCAGATCGCTCCACAATGGGCTCCGGCATCGGAAAGACCGAACAAGACATTCGGTGAGGTGATCATCTCGCGGATGTCATCAAAGTTTCCGTGGGCGAAATTGAACAAAGGCAGATAGAGCAACTGCTCCCCATCGCCCTCCAGAAGTTGGTCATACATGAGGTCGGGCGGATCGACCCCCCTTCGTGCCGCATCGGCAGCCATCGAGTTGTTGCGATTCACCTCGTAGTTCACGGGGTCATCGAGGGTGAACAACACGTCGAATCCGGACATGATCTGTTTGAGGATCCCGTCGGGGAGATCTCCCACCAGAACCTCGTGTTCAGCCAGAATCCGACATTTTCGTTCCGGACTGCGCAGCGCCTCCACCCGCTCCGCAATCCCAAGCCCTGCAACCTCACCGTATGACTGGCAGAGGAGAAACGGGTTGGCGGTGGCCGACAGTCCGATCAGCACTCCGATCGGTCGCGTGGCTACCTGCGCCTTCACGTCGTGGCCGGAGGCCACCATTGCATCGACCCACTCCATCTGGGATCGCCATCGTTCGGGCGTATGGTAGGTCTGCTGCATCGTGAAACTGAGTGGCCGACCACTTGTTTCGACCAAGCGCTGCAGAAGGCGAACCTCGTCGTCGAAGAAGGAATCATCGGCCGTCTGATAGAGGTCGCTGATGAGCTGGATCACTCCCGATCCGGCTTCTCGCATTGCCGTTGCGATCGCCAGGAGTTCGGCATCCGACGCCGTGAGCGTGGGAATGAACGCACCTTCGGCGGTGCGGTGTATCTCGGTGCGACTGGTGGCGAATCCGATGGCACCCGCCTCCAGCCCTTCTTTGACCTGCCGGGCCATTTCCGCCAATTCTCCCTCGGTCGGGGTCTCGGTGTGATCGGCGCCCCGCTCCCCCATCACATAGGTCCTCAGGGCCGAGTGCGGAATGTGCGCACCCACGTCGACCGTGAACTGACGAACCTCCAACGCGTCGAGGTACTCACCGAATGTTTCCCAGTTCCACTGCAGACCTTCAGCCAGTGCCGTGCCGGGAATGTCCTCCACTCCCTCAAGCAGGCTGATGAGCCACGCATGTTTGTCCCGGGCAGCAGGCGCGAATCCCACGCCGCAGTTCCCGATAGCGATCGTGGTGACACCGTGGTAACACGACGGCGCCACCAGGGAATCCCAGGTGACCTGTCCGTCATAGTGCGTGTGAATGTCGACAAACCCGGGGGTCAGCAGCAGTCCGTTGGCGTCGATTTCTCGAACGCCTGGCCCGGCCACCTCTCCCACCTCGGCAATTCGATCATTGATCACAGCCACATCCGCAGTTCTCCTCGGGGCGCCAGTTCCGTCCACAACCGTCGCATTTCGGATGACCAGATCGAACATGTGAATCCTCAGGTGCCAATTCGTGTCTCACGCCGCTCGGCTCGAGATACCCGCGCGTTCATGATCGCACCGAGAGTTGCGGTCCGCGTCTGAAATGCCCGGGCTGCACGAAATCCCGGAGAATCCCTGCGGGTTCCCCCACGTGTGTCAACAGACGTTTCACAAGTACATGCCGCAAACAAGGGACCCCTACAGACACCCCGGCGACGGGATCATCTTCGAGAGCTACGTTTGACCTCACATGCCAGATTCGGGCGACAACCCCAATACGCCGAGGGAACCCATGGAGTCCGGACACGGCCGGGAACCCGCCGGACCTGAATCCGCTGGTACGGCTCGGCCGTCACCTTGGCCGCTGGTCGTGGTGCTCGCCACGTTGGTGACCTCGAACATCGTGACCAACCGGATCATCTCGGCGTGGGCTTACGTTCCGTGGAACTGCACCATGGCCGCGATCGTCACTTGGGTGGCGATCAAATGGGATCGCCTGAGTCCCGATTCGATGGGCATGGCCAAGCGCAGGATCCCGGCCGGGCTCCGCTTGGGCGGAGCCTTCGCGGGCGCACTGCTGCTCGCTTACGTGATCGGTTTCGCGATCCCATGGACGAGAGATCTGTTTCGTGACGACCGGGCAGACGTGGGTATCGGAGCGCTGTTGCACCGGATCCTCATCGCGGTGCCATTGGGAACGGTTCTTCTGGAAGAGGTGGCATTTCGGGGAGTGCTACCGGCAATGTTCCTGAAGCACCTGAAGAAGTTCCGGTTCCCGAAGCTCAAGGCAGACTTGCTGTCAGCACTGTTGTTCGGCCTGTGGCACATTCTTCCGTCCTGGAATCTGAACGAGGTGAGTCCGGTGTTCGATCTGCTACCTGAATCGCTGGGCAGGCTCATCGCGGTGGTTGGTGGAGTCCTGGCGACAGGCGCCGTGGGAATGTTCTTCTCCTGGATGCGCAACAAGTCGGACAGCCTCGCTGCCCCGGTGCTTCTGCACACCACCAGCAACAGCATTGGTTACCTGTTCGCCTGGCTTTCCCAGAACTGGTGAGCCCGGATGTTCAGCTCAGGTTCGCCGTGTTCGGGTACGCCGTATCCGGGTGCGCAAAACTCGCGCGGCGCGTGCTTGGCCGCAGGGTCAGACGCCGGCCAATGCCGACCATGCATCCCAGTACACGTAGTCCGGAGCACAC
>JAHRAZ010000016.1 GCA_020027475.1 Microthrixaceae bacterium | reverse complement strand
GCCGTCCCATTGGAGTTGTTGCCGGAGAAGTCGTGGTCGTCCCACACATAACTCGTCGACGTCGACCGGTACAACGCGCTCTGCGAGGTTGTCGACAGGCTCAGGTCCAACGCGTCCCGGAACAGGTCCTGATCGTCATAGTCGATGTTCGCGTAGTGGAAGTCGCCGAGTTGCAGGTACGCCAGCGGGTTCACCTCCCGGATCGCATCGAACACCGACCCGTTCGATCCTGTGCGCGCGCCCACCGAGAAGGCCACTGTGAAGTCCGCCGCCCGGCCAGGGAACGTCCTGAGTTTCCCGGCCCGGACCATGTCCAGCTTGCCGTCCACCTCGACGGCGTAGTGGTAGACGGTGTTCGATTGCAGCTCTTGGAACGAAGCGCGAACGACGAAATGATCGTCCTCGTTGACTGCCGCAACCGGTGAGAACTGAGCTCCGCTCAGGTCGGAGGTCTTCGCCAGCCCTACTCGGACGCGGTCATGCGAAGTTCCCAGCCGCGCCACCACCGTCGTCTCACTCGACGAGGTTCCGCCGGCCCAGACCCATTGCACCGGGGAGTCTGGAAGGGCCACCATCTGCGATTCCGGGTGCATGGGTCCGAAGTACCGGTCATAGACCTGGTCCGCACCGAACCAGACCGATCCCACCAGTGCCGCGGTCACGACGAACAAGACCCCGATGTGCACCATCCCTCGGTCACGCTGCCACGCCAGCCAATGCAGGAATGCCGGAGCGAAGAAGATGAGGGAAACCGCCACGGCCACCTCCGGCGGGTACTGGACGCTCGCCACGACACCCAGCGCCGCCCCGCCCACGGCCAGGACAACGGCACCCTGGGCCTCCCAACGCCAACCCAGAAGCAGCCCGATGGCGATAATCACCAGCAGCCCGATCTGGAGCGGCTGGGCAAGCATGCTTTCAACGCTCGTACCGCCCTCGGCCTGTGGGATCTGACCGCGAGCGGCCAGCAGCATGAAGGTCGACATCGCCACCAGGCTCCACACGACAGCTACGAGCCGGGCCCCGAACGCCAGTCGATCCGTCACATGATGAGTACCCAGAAGTCGCAACCGCTCGACTCTCGCCGGACGAACCCCAACCGCTCGACGTGGTTTCCGGTGCGGCACCTGCCCCAGAGCAGTCCGCGCCAGCGCCGGACGTGCCCAAATCGGCGGGCGACCATACCGCAAACCAATGGCAAGCGAGTACACGCCGACGGCTCCGAATCCAAAGGCGGCGACTTGGACAAGCACTGCAATCCACGCGATGTTCTCCGACCACCAGGTGGCACCGAAGAAGTTCGCCCAAGCCCCGATCGTCAGGTAGATACCGAGGCCCAGACAGACAGCTCCGACCACCAGGTAGGTCCATCGCGAACGCAAACCGGTTCGATCGGCCGCTGCAGCCTGTCGCCCCCCAATCACGAGTTCGCCGGCTGCATTACCTTCGACCTCCGGTCGCCTCTCGAAGCGCCGTCTGGCAAGCAAACGGTGGATCGCATCGTAGGCCAAAGTCATCAGCGTGAAGATCAAGCCGACACCCAGGATGGCCGGGACTACCACGGCTGACTGCGGCTCGGGCGTCATGAGATCACGACCACGCCGCGATCGCCATCGACTGTCACCTTCGCTTCACCATCGGGAATCGCCGCAGACACACCGGGCACGTTGAGAACTGCTGGGATACCCAGTTCGCGCGACACGATCGCGGCATGTGACAGCGGCCCGCCCTGCTCTACCACGATCGCCCCAGCTTGCAGGAACAGCGGCGACCACGACGCGTCCGTGGATTGCGCGATCAGCACACTGCCACGGTCCAGCACGCCACCGGAATCCGCGAGTACCGCGGGGGGTCCAGAGAATACGCCGGGACTGGCCCCCCAGCCATGGAATTCTTTCGCGCCCCGCGCCCCTGGCATACCGGTTCTGGCTGGCTCCCCCTGGAAGATCGGGGGCAACGGGGCCTCCGATCCGCAACGCTCCAGCCACCGGCGACGCTGCGCGAGTTCGGCCAGGCTCGGCAGCGAGCCGCCGGATTCGGCGAGGTACATCTCCGCCTCACCAAGCAGGTGTACGTCCTCGGGGCTCTCCAGGATTCCTCGAGCCGCCAATCTCCGACCGATCTCCATGTGGACTCGCCGGACCTGTCCACCGAGAGACAACACGGCCGATTTCGTCCGTTCCCGCCGGTCCAACAATTCGTTAGAGTCTTCGACGAGGCGCCGCAGCAGAACCAGGCGGACATCGAATATCTGTCGGACCAAGGCATCCTTACGGCTCCATTTCGGCGATTGCTCCAAGTCGGCCAGGAGCGCGGACCAAACCTCGTTCGGCGGCCCGTTGGTTGCGTCCGGATCTCGTTCGGTTGCTCTGCCCCGCGACGATCCGGCTCGCACGGCGGTCCAGACTCGGTCGAGTTCCTCTTCCCAGGTAGGGCCGGCAAACACCGCGGCGGATCCGGCCCGACGGGCTGTGTCGACGATCTCGTCACGCAACTGGACCCCTTGGGCTGTTGCTGTCATCGTGACGTCGGCTTGGGCCCAGGTCTCCGCGTCCGCAAGGGCGGTGATCAAGTCGGGATCGAGTCTCCCGGGTCCCGCTACGAGATCTGGCCACTGCAAGCCCGAGACGGTTGAACTGGTCAGTCGCTGCGCCCACCGTTCGGCCATGCGCTTGTCGAACCGCTTCGTGAGCCAGCCCTCCAGTCGGCGGTAGGCGGCGACGGCAGAAGCGGCAACCGCGGTCTCGGCCACAGCGGCTCGACCGGCCAGATCCAGCAGGCGGCGCCTGACCTGGAGCAGGTCCGCTAGAGAGCCGTCGAGTTTCAATGGCCTCTGAACGATCCGTGCCACCGCGATGATGACGGTCTCTGCTTCCCTGTTGGCGCGGCGGTTCAACCGCAGTACAGCGATGTCGTGCCGGGCGCTGGCCCTACGCCCGACTGGCTCCGCTGCCTCGGTTGCGGGTCGCTCACCGGCGGACCGACCGAAATACTGCCACTCAACCTCTTCCGGTGATCCACCGGGCAAGGCCATTGCCATCAGTTCGAGTAGGCCGAGGTTCAGGGCCGCCCGCGCCCGGAAGCGACCGATCATGTGGGTGCCCGGGGGCAGGTCATGCCAAACCTTCAGCGCGTCGAACAGCCCCCGGAACGATTCCTCCGCCAGGAACGCTGAGGTGTCCCATATCAGCGGTGGCAGTGTGCCCGGCAATGTCTCGGAGATGCCGGCGGTCGTCCACCGCTGATCGGGACCGGAGATCGTGTCGAAACCGTCAGTGTCGGCTTGCTGTTCGGTTGTGGTGATCGGGCGTGCCTGCAACAGTTGCAGCGACTCCCCGTCCCACGCCCATTCGATGTCCTGCGGCGCGCCGAAGGCACGCTCAACATCCAGTGCCAATCCGGCCACGCGCTCGGCAAGTGCTCCAGCCCCCTCAGCCGTCGGGTGACCCCCCGTGAGTTCCGCTCGAGGCACGAGGGCCACGTCTGGTGTTACCTGTCCGGAAACCAGTTGCTCGCCCAGCCCCTGCACGGTCTCCACACGCACCATGTCAGCGGAGCCGGTCGGGTCAACCGTGAATGCAACACCGGCACATTCCGCCAGCACCATCGGCATGATCACCACCGCCATGGCCAACCGGGTTTCGTCGAGCGCGTGGAAGCGCCGGTAGGCCCGAGGCGCTGGATACCACAAGGACGCCCAGACGAGGCGGATGGCGCGGTCCACCTCGGCATCGGTCTGTAGGTCGAGGAAGGTTCGGTATTGCCCAGCGAAGGACGTGGTGGTCATGTCCTCCGCCGTGGCCGATGACCGCGTGGCAAGGCGCATGTCCGGTGTGCTGCGGCAGCGTGCAACTCCTTCGGCGATGGCGTCGGTCACCTCGGTGGGCAGGTCTACACCCAGGAAGGCTTCGTCGACGCGGCGCTCGGCTTCTGGAAAATCTGCTCCAGCCGGCACCGGACTCGATATGAGCTCCGACAGCAGGGCCGCCACCTCGGGCGTGGCGGCAACCGCCCGGTACGCGCTGGTAGTTATTGCAATCGCTGCCGGCACGGGGAAGCCCCCGGCGGCAAGCTTGTCCAGCCAGGTGCCCTTGCCACCGACCAAGTGGGTGTCCGCACCTGTACCGTCCAGCGGTTTGACTAGTTGTGTCCCGGCTTCCATCGCGCTGCCTACAGTTTCGTGGGAGGCTCAGCGGCGTCGGGTCCCTCGCCCAACTGAAGTCGATACGTGGCAAGGGCTCGGTCGGCGATCTGCTCGACCGGCTCCCCGGTGAGGTCGGACCGCTGCTGCATCCATCCGGCAAGATCTGCTCGCACCCGCAGGGGGCGGCGTTTCGACAACGTCCGGGCCAAAAGCGCCAGGCCCAAGATCAGGACAGCGCCGAACAGCAAGGCTATCTCGGGTTCCTCGATGACCCAGGCATCGAGGAACCCGGCCAGCGCAACGAGAACGACAGCGAGAATCAGAACCCGGTCAGTACGAGTGGCTCCCATGCACCCATTGTCCACCAAGGTTGGCCACGAGCGTTGTTGGACACATCCGCGGGGGAACTGTCGCAGCAGGCCTCAAGTCCCTGGGCGAGCAGTAGCTCGGAGTCTCGCTCAGATCGGGCAGCCGGACCTGAGTGGTGGCCCGTTCCCTATGTCAGTGCTGGGAGGCGGAGTTCGAATCGGCAACCGCCCTCGACGTTCCGCACTTCAACGGTGCCACCATGAGCCTGGGCAGTGGCCTCCACGACAGCAAGCCCGATACCGGCTCCATCGCCGGCTGTCGGGGTACGGGCATCAACGCCCCGCCAACCCGCCTCGAACACTCGCTCCAGATGCTCGGTGGGGATGCCGCCGCACTCGTCCTCCACGCTCAGCACTGCCACTTCACCTTCAGGCGTGGCCGATACAGTGACCCCGCCGTCGCGCGGTGTGTGACGCAACGCATTGACGACCAGGTTGTTCATCGCCCGAGAGACCAATGATGCATCGACTTCAGCGGTCACCGGACCCTCCGCGCTCCCCCGAAGGCGTACGTTCTGTGCCTCCGCGAGCGGTGTGGCCGCAGCGAGAGTGTCGGAGACCAAATCGGCTAGGCTGACGTCCTCTCGACGGAGGACGAGGTCTCCGGAATGCAGGCGGGAAAGGGCCAGCAGATCATCCACCATGGTCGACATCCGGTCCACGTGGGCAATGATCCGGGCGTGGTAGTCACTCGGATCGGCGACCACGCCGTCCTGGAGAGCTTCGGCCATCGCGCGCAGTCCGGCCAGCGGGGTCCGCAGGTCATGGGAGACCCAGGCCACCATCTCGCGTCGCGAGGCTTCCACCTCCTGGTCGCGGGATCTGTTTGCCTGCTCCTCGGCAGCTCTGCGGTCCAGGGCTCGGATCCGACGAGCCAGCAGCACTCCGAGAAGAATCGCTAACGGCACCGACGCTCCCAGCACGGCCAGCATAAGCCGAGACTGCTCAGGGCTCAGTGCCATCTGCGCCAGGCTGACGAGTACTCCGGCCACGACCGGCAGCACCACAGCACCTGGAGCGACGGCAACGGCAGTGGACGTGGACCGGCGGGCCAGAAGGATGACCCCGAGCACGCCCACCACAGCCGCTGCCCCGGCAGCCATCACAGCGAGTAGCAGCACGTCGGAATTCTGCATACTCATTGGCGATTTCCTTCCCGGTCACTCACATCCCAGCGATAGCCGACGCCCCAGACTGTGGTCAGCCTCACCGGGTTGGTCGGGTCGTCCTCGATCTTCTCCCGAAGTCTGCGGACATGGACGGTCACAGTCGACTTGTCGCCAAAATCCCAGCCCCACACGGACTTCATCAACTGTTCCCGAGAGAATGCGTGCCCTGGACGTGACAGCAGGAAGGCGAGCAGGTCGAACTCTCGCACCGTCAATGGAACCTCCTGTCCAGCGCGGATCACGCGACGGGCACCTACGTCCACCTGAAGATCTCCGTCACGAAGCACCGGGCTTTCTCCGACGTCGTTTTCGGGAGGGGCGGAGCGACGCAGCACAGATTGGACCCGCAGGACCAGTTCGCGGGGACTGAACGGCTTGGTCACATAGTCGTCGGCGCCGACCTGAAGACCCGCAACCCGATCGTCCTCCTCCCCACGGGCGGTCAGCATCACGATCGGCAACCCCGGGTGCTGGGCTCGTAGTACGCGACAGACATCGAGACCGTCCAGGCCCGGCAGCATCCGGTCCAGGACAACCAGGTCGAAGGATTCGCGGGCCACATGCTGGAGTGCCTCAAGCCCGTCCCCCACGCGCACGGCTTCGAAGTCGGCCCGCTCGAGGTAGCCAGCAACCACCTCAGCGACCGTCGGGTCGTCATCGACGATGAGGATGCGAGTCACATCTTCACAGTAAGGCTCCGGCCCCCCGAGCGCATCTGCGCCGGGGGCCGGAGCCTTGGTGTGCATGGGCATACTCAGGGGAGGCGCGTCACCGTGACGACGCCGACTGGGCCCTTGCCCCAGTCGTGGACCGAAGTCAGCGATGAGCCCCCGTGGACGCCCTTGTGTCGCTTCACCCGCTTGTTCGTGGCGATCATGAGACCGTCGTTGTTACCGTTGTTGTCCCCGGCAAGCATCTCCGGGCCTAGGGCCGAGCAAGCATCGGGGATGTGCGCACTATCCTCGGTGTTGCGCTCTACTCCGGCGTCGTAGGCCCGAAGTGGCAGCACCTTCGACCCGCTGCGAGGCAGTTTGACGGCATCCAGACCTGTGACTCCATCGTTCGTGCAGATGAGCATGGTGGCCAGGCTGAGCCGATCACCATCGGCGGCCTTGATGTCGAACGTGACTGTGTTCGGGAACGGACCGTCAGAGACACCGGTGGGGGTCAACGGTTGCCCGACGTGTACTACATCAGTGGCCATCTTTCCCAGTTCCGCTTCGAAGGCCGCCACTGCACCGGAGCCATCCCCGGTCTGGGCGATGGAGGCCAACTCGGGCGTGGCTCGGCGCCGGTCGAGGAAGACATCCAACTTCTTGCTGTGGGTAGCCACTACCGGAGGTGAGAACGGTTGGCCCCCCGTTGCGTTCACCACCGTGACTCGGTAGTCGTGGGTGTCGTGGCTGGATGCTGCCGTTGCGGTCGGAATGGTAGCTGCAAGCCCGGCGAGGGCCAGGGGGGCGATCAGCATACTGGCGGCTGTGCGTCGTTTCATTTCATTGCTCCGTTCGGTCAAGGTGGCAGCCGATTGGCTGCTCGGACGTCTGTGACTCTAGGGAGCCCGCCGACTCGATCAAAGGAGCGCAAGTGCCTTGTAATCGGCACGTAAGCACTTGGTAACACCTGATCCACCATGCGGGTCGGTGACGCCTGG
>JAHRAZ010000013.1 GCA_020027475.1 Microthrixaceae bacterium | reverse complement strand
CAACACATCACCCAAGACAGGTTCCGGGACCAGACGTGCCGGAACACGAACGGAGAACCAATGTCCCGACTACAACTCGCTCTCAACGTGACCGACATCGAACAGGCGACCGAATTCTACTCGTTGCTCTTCGACACTCCCGTGGCAAAGACCAAACCCGGCTACGCCAATTTCGAGATCGCAGATCCGCCTCTGAAGCTCGTGCTCTTCGAGGGCGCGGAAGGTGCCACACTCAATCATCTCGGCGTGGAGACAGAGACCGCTGGTGAAGTGCTCGCGGCCGAATCCCGATTGACGGATTCGGGGATGGAGACCACTGGAGTCGACGACACCGTGTGCTGCTTTGCCGAGAAGACCGAAACCTGGGTGGAAGATCCTGACGGCGCCAAATGGGAGTGGTACGTCAAGAACGCCGACGCAGACGTGATGCATTCCGAGCCGGTTGAGTTCGCAGAGTCAGGTTGTTGCTCAGGAGACGCCGCAGAGCAGGTGAAGGTGTCGTCACCAGCAGCGGCATCCACTTCGAACTGTTGCGGCTGATTCCGGGCGGAACTCCTGGGTGATTCATCCGGGCGCGGTTACCCATGCGGACGCGGTGCGCCGGCTTGTCTGTGTCGCGCCCGGCTGAAATGCTCCCTCCCATGCTTTTGGAAAATCTGGAATCGTTTGGGAACCCGAGAGTTTCGACATCACGGTCGCCCGGGCCAGGCAGGGATTTTTCAGCGGGGACCAGAGTCGGCCTGATTTCACTATTTGGAGTCGCGTTGTTGCTCACCGCGTGTTCCGACGGGTCAGAGGCCTCCCCAGCACCATCCACCTCCGCCGCCGCAGAGACCGCCAACTTCCCGGGCGCGGAGTGGGAGACCACAGACGCATCCGCTGCGGGTCTCGACCCCGAGATCATCGACCAGGTTGCCGAGGTAGCCGTCGACTCGGACTCCAACTGCCTGCTGGTGGTGAGAGACGGCAAGATCGTGGACGAGCGATACTGGAACGGTACCGATCAGGATTCCGTTCAGGAAGTGTTCTCTGCATCCAAGTCCTTCACATCCACGTTGGTTGGAATCGCGGCCGACAACGACGCACTCGAGATCACGGATCCTGCTTCGGACTACATCGAACAGTGGCAGGACACGCCGAGCGAGACCGTGACCATCGAGAACCTCCTCAGCAATGACTCAGGCCGGGAACAGACCATCCAGACGGACTACATCCAGATGGCTGCTGTTGCGAAGGACAAGACCGGGTACAGCATCAATCTGGGCCAGGACGCCGAGCCGGGAACCGAATGGGTCTACAACAACGCCGCCATACAGACTCTCGAGGAAGTGATGGAGGCAAGCACCGGAGAAGACCTCGCAGACTTCGCCGAGGCCCGCCTTTTCGGCCCGACCGGCATGTCGAAGAGCTCAATCATCCGCGACCAGGCCGGCAACCCACTCACGTTCATGGGCGTGCAGTCCACCTGTCGGGACATGGCTCGTTACGGGGTGCTGGCTTTGAACCAGGGCAACTGGGATGGAACCCAGATTGTTTCCGAGGACTGGATGGAACAGGCCACCGGGCAACCGAGCCAGGACCTCAACGCCGCGTACGGATGGCTCTGGTGGCTGAACCGACCCGGACCGACTGTGGATCCGAGCCAGTTCGACAATGAGGGAAATCCGATTCCCCAGGAAGGTCCACGAGTTCCCGAGGCTCCCGAGGACATGTATTGGGCGTCAGGTCTCGGCGGTCAGTACATAGTTGTCGATCCGGGATCAGGAGTGATCGTGGTTCGACTTGGGGGATCGGATCCCAAGCCCGAGATACCTTTCAAGGCCAAACATGCCTCCCTCGTGGTGACTGATGGGCTGGTCGACTCCGAGGACTGATCTGGGGCGACTGATCAGGGTCGTGGATCGGAATGATCCCAGTCCGCCAGCAGCGCCCGAATCGCCGTCAGCAACAGCAATGGCTCGTCGAGCATCGCGTGGTGACCGGCCAGGGGAATCTCCACCACCGGTGTCACCCGACCCATCTCCTCGTACATCGAGGCTGAGATGTCAGGTGTGACCAGACCTTTTTCGCTTCGCAGCAGGGCCAGGCGGCATTTCACCTGGGAAAGGTAGGGCAAGGCGATTCCGCGCAGACCGCTGCTGAACTGAGTGAAGATCCGGCGATCGAACTTCCACTGGAAGCCGCCCTCGACCGCCTTCAATGAGCGCCGTCCAACGTGGTCCATCACATAATCCAGATAGTTGGGCTGCTCGGGCACGGTTCGGAACCGCTCGAGGGCCGAGTCGACACTTTCGTACAGGCGTGGCCGCCCAAACGCTTCCTTGATTCGAAAGGACCCGACCTCGGGATCCGGGATCGTGACCGGGGAGTCACAGATGATGACGCCCGAAAGCTCATCGCCGAACATCGCAGCCGTGCCGATGGTCACGAATCCCCCCATGGAGTGACCGACCACCACCGGTGGCGCTTTGATGCCCCCGGCTCGGGTCACCGCCATGACCTCGCGGGTCCAGGTTTCGAGTTCGTAGGACTCCCGGTGGTCGCTGTCGCCGTGGCCCGAGAGATCCACTGCCAGAACTCGGTACTCCCCGGCAAAGGTCGCCGCCATGTGGGTCCACCAGTGGGCGTGTGCTCCGCCGCCATGGACGAACACAAGACCGCGACGGCCGGGTTCACCCCAAGCCAGATAGTGGATGTCCGCTCCGTCAACATGGACGAACGCATCGTCGAACGGCACAGCCAGCGCGTTCCTGAACCACTCAGGAGCAGCTTCGGCAGGTTCGCCCATCTCCGCTCCCGATTCCTCTGTCACGGTTACCTGAATATTGCGGCTGCCGATTGCTACGGCTGCCTGACTCCAAGATCAGCGAAGCGGGTCACGCCATCACGATCCTTGGCGACCTCGTCGAGAAGTTCATACTCCTCGCCGGTGTCCGTCCAGTCCTCGAACTGGGAGACTCCGAGGGTGTCGAATCGCTTGCGCAACCAGCCGTCATTGGCATCCAGCAGGCCGAGCTTCTTGCAGTTGGGAACAATCTTCGAGAATAGGAGCTGTTGAAACGGGTCTTGATTCTTGGTCTCCTCGTCATCGAGAGCGAAGATCCGGATGGCCTCCTTCACAGGAATGCCCTCCTTCTCCCAGACCTCCTGCATGAGGAAACGATCACGCATCCGCACTGCAGCCTCGAATGCGAACTCCTGACGATCCATCATTTCTGCGTCGCTCAACTCAGCGTAGAACTCCTGAAGTGACAGCACACCGAACGCAACGTGACGCGCCTCATCGCTCATCACGTAGCGCAACAACTTCTTGAGCAGCGGATCGGACGTGACCTGGATTGCCAGCCCGAACGCTGCCAATGCCAGACCCTCCACCATGATCTGCATGCCCAGATAGGTCATGTCCCAACGCGAATCGGAAATGATGTCGTCGAGCAACAACTTCAGGTGGTGATTGATCGGATAGTGACCACTCAGCTTCGTGTCGAGATACTTGCTGAACACCTCGACGTGGCGGGCTTCATCCATCACCTGAGTGGATGCGTAGTACTTGGCATCAACCCAGGGCACGGTCTCAACAATCTTGGCAGTGCAGAGAAGAGCACCTTGCTCGCCGTGCATGAACTGGCTGAGACTCCAGTTCTGACTCTCGATGGCGTGGGCTATCCACTGGTCTTCATCCCATTTCTCGAGAGATGTGCCCTTGAGGTCGATTCCCAATTCCTGAAGCAACTCGGCATTCATGGTCATGGGTGATTTGCGAGCCTGCTCCTCCTGATCCACTTCGATCGACCAGTCGAGGTCGGTCTCACCATTCCACATGGAGTTCTTGGCCTTTTCGTACAACTTCTCCAGGGCGGGGCGCTGACCTTTGTCGTAGTCCCAGGTGAAGATCGTGTCTGCATTGCTCTCGACGCCGTGAATCACCTCGTCACGATCCTGATTGCTCAACAAGAGGATCTCCCCCAAGTCGTCAACGTCATCACGACCGATGATTTCTTCGTTGCTTCGACCCATGTTTGCCCCCTGAGGATTGTGGACCTTGGAATGTGCGCCGTGGAATGTGGTCCGTGGACGACCTGTCCCCCAGCCTTGCGGAAAGAACCGCTCCTGTCAGCGGACGGCACGCTGGCGGCCTGCAGACCACACAAGCCTAGCCAGCGCCGATATCGCCCGTACCTCGCAGTGTTGTGGTTTCCTCCCGGTCGTCGACTGAACCCGATCTCACGGAGCCGGGCAACGAGGGAACCCGATCTCGCGGAGCCTGCAATTCTAGAGACGGCGTCTGGCACCCCTGATGATCAACGATTGATAGAGGCGCGGCGGGAGTCTCGACACAACGTCGAACAAGTGGCCGTCCGGGCCGACCATCGCCCGCGGCTTGTCACGCTCGACTGCACCAAGAATCACCTTGGCGGCTCGCCGCGGGGTGGTGATGAACGCCTTCTCGAAGTCAGTTCTGGCTGATTCGGCGTTCTGACCAAGAATCCCCACACTGGAGTCGATTCGTGCATTCTTGATGATGTTGGTCCTGATGCCACCGGGGTGGATCGAGGTGGCGGAAACCCCACAGTCCTGCATCTTCAGCTCGATCCGCAACGATTCGGTGAATCCGCGGACAGCGAACTTGGCAGAGTTGTATGCCGATTGCGAAGGCAATCCGATCATCCCGAACACACTGGAGAGGTTCACGATGTGGCCATCTCCCGTGGCTCTCAAGTGGGGCAGAAATGCCTTGGTGCCATACACAACACCCCAGAAGTTGATGCCCATGAGCCATTCGAAGTCTTCGTAGGACTCACCCTCCACCGTGGCGCTGAGAGCCACACCGGCGTTGTTGAACACCAGATTGACCCGGCCGTGGTCCTCCAGAACCTGATCCGCGAATGACTCCACTGCAGCCCTGTCGGCCACGTCGACCACCGCAATGGTCACTTCCGAACCCGCTTTCCGTGCTATCCCGGCGGTTTCGGCAAGGCCGATCTCGTCCACGTCGCACAGAGCCAGGTGCGTACCCCTGTTTGCGAGGTTGAGCGCCAGCGCCCGTCCGATCCCCGACGATGCGCCGGTAACCACGGCCACCTTGTTGTTGAATTCCTTCATGCGATCCTCACTCCGTTCACCAGCTGTGTTCACCTGACCGGTTCGATCGCCCGCTCTGTTCGTTCGCCGCTCTGTGAACCGGCTGTGTTCCCGGTCCCCGACAACCGCCCGGCATGGCACCTGTTGAAGATACATCCGACACGACACCCAGCCGGCAGCACAATGAACACGCGAAGGGAATCGGCGGATCACCTCACCGAGAACCCTCGATAGTCGAGGAGCGTCGAGAGCGGTTTCGCAAACTCAATCAGCAAGCGGAGCCGACGCACTTGCGGGTCCCGGTTGCGGCTAGAACGTTGCCATGACCCCATTGGAAACCGTCAACGAATTCATCCGGCGAATGACAGACATGGATCTGGACCGAGCTTGTGAGCTCGTGACTGGCGACGTCGAGTACGACAACGTGCCCATGGGCAAGAACCACGGACCCGAAGGCATTCAAGAGATTCTCGGGCCAATGGTTGATGCCCTCGACGAGGTCGAATGGATCATCCACAACGAGACTGCTTCGGGGAACCTCGTGATGAACGAGCGGAGCGACCGATTCCGCCTCGGCGACAAGTGGATGACACTTCCGGTGGCCGGGGTGTTCGAACTCAACGACGACGGCAAGATCACCCTGTGGCGCGACTACTTCGACGTGGGAACCTTCAACACCGAGATGGCCCGACTGATGGAGCAGCCATGAGTGAGCCGTCATACGAGGAAACCCCGGTGCAGGTGGGCGACAGGATCGCGGACCAGCGCATCCGTAGAGATGACGGAAGCGAAGTGAAGCTGAGTGAAGTGATCGCCGGCCCCACGATCATCCCGATCGTTCGGTACTACGGCTGTTTGCCATGTCGCGACTTTCTCTTCGGACTCGAAAGTGCCCGCTCAGGCCTCGACGCCGATTCCCTGAGGATTGTTGGAGTGGGCAAGGCCGCCGACTACCAGGCGACATATCTGATGCAGAACGGCATCGGGTACGAACTCTTGCTGGATCCCGAGGAACACCTCTACCACGCGCTGCAACTGCGTCGCTTCGGTTGGTGGATGATGCTGGATCCGAGAATGTGGTGGAGATACCTGCGCTCCCTGCGGTCCTCGAGACAGGGCAAAATCACCAATCATCCGCTGCAATCACCCGGAGTCGTGATCCTCGATGAAGCCCTGACGGTGATCTACCTCCATCGTGGAGAGTCGATCGGCGACTACCCGCCGGTGGATGAGGTCATCCGGGCAGCCAGAAAACTCTCGCCGAATTGACCCCTCAGTCCCCCGCCGAGCTGATCACTCGATTGCCGGCTCGCCCTCGGAAGAAATCTCCTCCTGGGGAACTTCACCTTCGGGCACGAAACGAATCTTGAATTCCACAACTGCCTCGTTGCGCGCCGATCGACCGAGTACGTCCGGGCTTGATATTCCGAAGGAATCCAAGGTGACGTCCACGGAGCCGACAACCTCGATCACCGTGGGAGTCCATTGGGCTTGACCCGCGGCAGTCACTTTCCGGGTGACACCGTGAAGTGTCATCTCTCCCTCGACCTCGAAGTCCACCAGCTCCCCCTCTTGCACTGGCAAGGGCAATTCGATTTCTTCGACAATCACAAATGTTGCCGTTCCGAACTCACCGACCTGCAGGTAGCGGTCAGCCACCATTCCGTCGCGTAAGTCATTTTCCGAGCCAAGAGATGCCATGTCGACTTGCACGGACATTTCCGAAACTGTGTTGCCCTCCACGGTGGCCGATCCCGAAACGACGTCCGTGCGAGCCACCACCTCCTCAGGAGCACCAATGGGAAGGTCTTCAATCACTCGGTAACCCACGCCGCCGTCCGACGCCCCATCGATCTGAATCAGCCACACGCCAGGAGGGGGACCGGCATTGTCGCCAGTTGCCAGTTCTTCCTCGTCTTCAGCGGAAGTCGTCCCGCCCAGTTCATCCGATGCCTGAAATTCTTCAGGTGCATCATCGGAACTGAGCCAGAGGTTCACCACAACAAAGCCACCCAGAAGGATTGCGACGAAGGCTGCACCGGCAATCAACCAATATTTTGTTCTCTTGGACATGCCAGCCATTGTCCTCCATTCTGCACGCTCAACGCCCGCTCACGGGAGCGGCCGCTGGGCGGATTCGGGCAAGTAGTTCCACAACGATGCACACGCGCCACGATTTGCCGAGTATCGTGTGGGGACCGGGGTCACAAGGGCCCTGAAAAACCAGGAGTTAAGAATGCCAGAAGGCACCGTCAAGTTTTTCAATGATGAGAAGGGGTACGGCTTCCTCAGCCGTGAAGATGGCGAAGACGTCTTCGTGCATTTCTCAAACGTCCAGGGTCAGTCCGGACGCGTAACGCTCAGTGATGGGCAGAAGGTCGAGTTCGAGATCGGTGAAGGACGCAAGGGTCCTGAAGCCGTGAACGTTCGCGCTATCTGAGTCCGAACAACCTCGCCTGAATAAAGGCGTCAGAATCGATTTGAAGGCGGGCCTCCCGTAGGCCTGCCTTCAGCCCTTTTTCCCATCAGTGCGCGTTCTTGCGATCAGTGCGCGTTCTTGCGATCAGTGCGCGTTCTTGCGATCAGTGCGCGCCAGCGCCCTGGCCGCAGATGTTCATTGGTAGCTCCGGGCCGCACGAATCAGCTCTCCACACGCACACAACCGGGGCGTCGGATCTCCCATCCCACCCGTGCCGGGCAACTCCACCCGATCCATTTCTCATTCCCTCGGTCCCAGCGGCGTTTCGTTCGTCGTGTCGGCACACGCTGATCCGGATAGGTTGCTGAGGGACTCTCAGGGGGATCGAATGAACTCGAAGACAAGGCTCGTGGCCGCCATGGCCGTGATGGTCACGACTGCCACATTGGCTGGATCGTGCACTCCCGCGGGTGGTCTCACGCCTGAAGAGCACGTGGCCAACATAGTTGCTTTCGTACAACGCGCGCGTGGCCACAACTTCGTCACCGAGCCCACCGTTGAATTTCTCTCCGATGGAGCCTTTCAGGCGGAAGTCCTCGCGAACCTCAACGCCGAGCAGACCGACCTGGACAAGGACGACGTTGCTTTCACGGCCCTCGGCTGGATCACCCCACAGCAGGATTTGTTCACCGAGTACAAGAGGGCGTTCGGATCCGGTGTTGTCGGTTTCTACGATCCCGGGAGCAAGGCACTCAAGGTCCGGGGAACCGCGATGACGCCGTACCGACGCGAGATAATTGCCCACGAACTCACGCACGCTCTCGATGATCAGATCCATGACATCGGAGATGTCGTCGCCGAAGGTCTGATCGATGAGGACCACCTCGCAGCACTGGTGGCAGTAGAGGGAAGCGCCGAGCGGGTCCGGCAGCAGTACTACAACTCGTTGAGTCCACTCGAGCAGCTCGAGAGCATCAACGAACAGCTTTCCGGTGGAGTGGATCCGGTTCTCCTCAATCTGCCAGTCACACTGCTCGCCCTCACCTCCGCTCCATACCTGCGCGGACCCGCGTTCCAACAGGATCTGTTCGCTGCACTCGGCGCTCCGGGTGGAGCGGACCAGTCCCTGACTCGATACCCCGCCAACACAGAGCAGGCATTCGACAGTGCCAAGTACCTGGTCGATGAGAGCGCAGTCTCCGTTGCCACGCCTCCGAGTCCCGCAACCATCAAGAGCGACGAATTCGGTCCGTTTTCCCTCAGTTTGCTGCTCCGTGAGGGCCTGGTACTGGATTCGCTTGACCCGGTTACCTCAGGTTGGTCCGGTGGTGAATACGTTTCGTGGACCGAGGGACCTTCCGACTGCATCAGGATTGATCTCGAGATGGATGGAGCTCAAGAACACTCCGCCCTGCAGTCGGCCTTGAATTCCTGGGCGAGTTTCCATCCGGGGGCAGTGGTGGAATCCACCTCTGCGACGGGTTCGCGGGTCACCAGTTGCGCGTGAGTATCCGGTTTGAGCGCGGTTGGAATCGCCGGTCAGGCCGACCTCTGCCTTCGGGCTGATCCATGCGTTCAGGAATTCTGGATACCGCTGAGTTCTGCCTCCGGGAGTCCCAGGTTCTCAGCGGCCTCGGCAATCGGCGTGCCATCCGGAATCGACTCCAAGCCTGGTTTGGAAGGAGCACCGACCTTCTGTCGGATCACGGAATCGACCCCGCAATAGCGAATCGACAAGGCTCTGCGATTCACCCCGGAGTTGTTGCCAGAAGCGGCGTGCAACGTGCGGGCGTGATGAATCGTGCAGTCGCCCACTTGCAGACCAAAACCGAACACATCGGGGGACTCGAATCCGATCTGTGGCGGTAGTTCCCCTTCGGTGCCGGGAATTGCATCCTCGGTCACGAACAGGGTCGGGCGGTACCGATTGGATGCTCTGTGAGAACCGTCCAGGAATCGCAGCGCACCGCTCGCGAGGGGGGCCGGGTCCAGCGGCACCCACAGTGTTGCCAACTGTCTGCCCTCCACATGGAAGTAACCGTCATCACTGTGCCACTTGGTTTCCAGCGAACAGCCCGCTTCCTTGATCAACACGCTGTCCTCATACAACCAGAGTCGATCGGTGCGCAATACTCCTGCAACAAGATCGGGAAGCGGTCCTGTTGTGGCAACCATTCTGAACTCGTCGTCAGATCGCCAGTGGTCGACTCCGGCGGAAAACCTTGCGGATTCACCGGAATCGGCCAACGCACTCAGGTCCGCCAGAGAACCTGTGCGAACCAGACGCTCAACAGCCTCCCTGGCACGATCGATCGTGCCGCGATCCACAGCGCCTCGAACCACACACGCCCCGGTTGACCAGAAAAGGTCCGAGGCATCACCGAGTTCCGTGCCCACCACCGGTTCTCCGATCGGAACTCAGGAGAAGCTTTCCCCGAGTAGTTCCTCGGTGAAGGCCCACAGCTCCATCGCCCGGGCATTGTCGGTTACGTAACCGGCCACCTCCGAACCACTCCCCAGCCGGCAGTCCATTAGGTAGGCCCCGCTGTGGTCCGCAAGGTCATCAGTGGTTGCGGCCCAGACCTGCGTAGCCGCCCCAACCTCGGGCATCCGCATGGCAGGAACTGCAGAGTCCTCGGATCCGTCGTCCTGGGTGGAACGCGACTTCAAACGAGCCATCATCTGGTTCAGGAGATCCTCTGTGAGGTGACGGGACAGGTCGGTCATGACCATTCCGGGATGAACAGAGAACGACAGCAGATGGCGATCCCGGCCCCTGTGGGCGAGTTCGAACGCAAAGAGGGCATTGGCGGACTTCGAACGACCGTAGGCCTCCCACGGGTCATACTCACCCTCATCGAATCCGGCGTCCTCGAGATCCACGTCGCAGATCAGGTGAGCCCCGCTGGACAGGGTGATCACCCGGTCCGTGATGATGTCACGCAACAGGTTGGTCAGCAGGAAATGGCCAACGTGATTGGTCCCGAACTGCATCTCGAAGCCATCTGCGGTGAGTCCAAAGGGGCACACCATCACACCTGCATTGTTGATGAGCACATCAACGGACTCGTGTTCCTCACGCAGATCCCGGGCAAAGGATCGGATGCTGGAAGTGTCGGCCAGGTCGAAGCATCGCAGCTCGAGATCCGCATCGGGATCGGCGCTGCGGATTCGCGCGGCTGCCGCTGCAATTTTGTCCATGTTTCGAGCGGCCATCACCACCGACGCACCATGAAAGGCAAGTGCCCGTGCCGTTTCCTCGCCAAGACCCGACGAGGCGCCCGTGACCAGGTAGGTCCTGCCGGAGAGGTCACGACCAGCCAGTACCTCATCGGTTGTTGATTCGGCAGTGAGGTCGGTCACGCAGGCCACCATAGGCCCAACGGCGGATGTTTGCCCCGAAGACCGCGCGATCGGGCCTGGCGGCTGTTCAGCTCGGCACCCCCACCAGCGACACTGAGACTGTGACGTCGGGATGGACTTTCAAGAAGCCGAGTCGAGGCAACTTCAGACCCCACTTGCGGACGTCGAAGGTCTGTTCCCCGCTGAGGTGAGCTTCACCATCAACCATCTCCAACGCGAGGTCGCCATCCACGCCGACGACCTCGCCCCGGAAGGAAATCTCACCGGTCACGGCCATCGTTGTGGCGCTGGTCCGTTCGCTGCCAAGGGCGACACCAGAAATCAGGGGATAGGTGGATGCATTGATTCGTCGGCGGGTCTCCCTGTCCACCAAAGCATTACCCGACCGCAACTTGTCGACGTCGATGTTCACCTCGCCCGTCAATCGGGGATCAGCAAGAATCTTGTCCGACCGAAGTCTGATCTCGAATGCTCCGGTCAGCCCCGTGGCGTTGGCGGAGATCGGATGCACCGAGGAGTTTCCGGCGATGGACACGCTCGAGCGCTCGGGGTCCAAGGTGAATCTTGCCATGCCCAGAGTTTCGCGCGGTTCCAACCACTGTCGCGACGAATGACCGGGATGACCATTGACCGGCGCGGAGCGGCGCTGCAGCGAAACAAGAGTCAGAAAACGATCAGGGCCCTCAACTTCGTAGGGCTTGTCCCTGTGACGGGGACCCGGTAGCTGGTCACACTCGCTGCGTACTGGTACGGGTTCTCGAAACAGTCCTTGCCAGCGCGATCGTGATGACCTGGGGCAACCAGTCGCACCGGTTACGTTCACACCGAGCTGGCTGAAGAAGCTGACTGTGGTCGGCGTGCAGTTCGTACCGGTTACGTTCACACCGAGCTGGCTGAAGAAGCTGGCTGTGGTCGGCGTGCAGTTCGATCTCGCCGTTTGTGTGGCCGAAGCACTGACGACCTTCGCCGAACGCCTACCCCGACGACGGAGCTTGGATTGCGATCCCGATTGCACTGCTGCTGGGACTCGCCGGTTTCGTCGACGACGTCGTCTTCACGTGTCTGCTGGGGACTCAGCTCTGATGAACACCACAACCGATGCCGGCCACACACCCGTTCTGTGATGGTCAGGTCGCGCTTTTGCGCGACCTGACCATCACAGAACGGTCTTTTTGGGCTGCGGTTGGTGTTGGGGAACCGCAAACTGGAGGCGTCTTCAGCGGTGGCCCCGTCATGTTGGCGACCGCAAACCCCAGTGACCAATCATGTTGGGGATCGAACGTCCCAGTGATCCATGTTTGGCGCCGCCATCTCTTCCTGAAACCTGGAGAACTTCCACGGCCACGCTGATGGAATCCCTCGATCATCGAGATACCAACTGCGACACCCGGTCACCCACACAGTGGATTTCGCGGCCTCCACACGATCCGCCTCGAAACTCCGCGTTGCGGCTGGGTCGGCGGAAACCTCGGTTGCATCGCCGGAGTCAAGGCATTGGATCAGCTGGAAGATGTAATCGAATTGCAGCTCGGCCACCTCGATCAGGGAGAAGTTCCCCACCGGGCCATTGGGACCATTCAACATGAACAGGTTTGGAAACTCAGGAATTGAGATCGACAAGTAGGCATTCGGACGGTCAGTCCAGACCTCGGCCAATTCAATCCCGTTCCGACCAATCACATTCATCGGCCTCATGAAAGCATCCGCCTGAAATCCGGTGGCGAACACGATCACATCCAGTTCATGCAGCACTCCGTCGACAGTACGGATCCCGTTCTTTTCGATACGGTCAATTCCCGAGGTGACAAGCGATGTACGGGGCCGCTGGATTGCCTCATAGAAGTCGGGGGACACGACCAGCCTCTTGCATGCCGCCACGTAGTCGGGTCGCAACGACTCCTTCAGCTCCCCGTCAGGGACGTTCTCCTCGAGATTGCTCAGGCAGGCATCCGCGATGAGGTGGATTTGTGGCGAGTCAGCGTCAACCACCGCATCTGCAAATCCTTCGGCAAATATGGTGGAAAACTGTTGGTGGATGTCCTCAAGAGACTTCGGGTCATCGGCGAAAGCCGCCCTCTGAGACTCGTCGTAAGCCGGATTCTCCTGGGGAAGGATCCACTGGGCCGTGCGCTGAAACAAGTCGAAGTGAGCGACATTGCCCGCCAGCGCAGACGTTATCTGAGTCGCCGTCGAACCGGTTCCGATCACACCAACCCTCGCGTTGTCGAGGTCGAGATCGTGATCCCATCGAGCACTGTGGAACATCGATCCACCAAAGTCATCCATTCCTTCGATTTCTGGTTTGGACGGGTGATGCAGAACGCCGGTGGCAGCGATTATCACATCCACCTCCGCGTCGTGTCCGGAACGCGTGCGGATCTGCCAACACCCCCTCTCCAACCACTCACATTCGATGACTTCATCACCGAATCGGGTCATTTCCTCCACGCCGTACTTGGAGGAAACACTCTCGAAGTACTTCTGGATCTCATCTCCGGGAGAGAAAAGATGGCTCCACTGCGGATTCAGCTCAAATGAATAGCTGTATAGATGCGATGGGACGTCGCAGGCCACACCTGGGTATCTGTTCTCACGCCAAGTGCCGCCGACCCGGTCGGCCTTCTCGTACACAGTGACCTCGTCGAAGCCCGCCTCGCGCAGCTTCACAGCGCTCAGTATCCCTGCCATCCCCGCACCAATTACCGCAAATCGCATAGCAGTAGGTCTAGTCGAATCCACGGACGACCCTGCAGTTCGGACTCGTCAGCGTCGTGCTCATCAGGTGATCGGGTCGTAGCCATCAGGTGACTGAGATCAAGCCCCGCTACGCGATCCAAGCCGAGACTCCCTTTGCCCCCTTTGCCGAACCCGTGCCGCCTCCACATTCGGTTGTCAACCCAAAAGCTCCCCACGGAAACGGGTGATTGGTGACAGTGGGTCCACCGTCAGGTGAGATCTACCGAACGGTCAGGGGTAATCAGCCGGACCATGCCGGCGATTCGGGGTGCTTGGGCAAGTCACGCAGACCAAGCCAGATCATTGCCACGACGTGAGCTCCGACTTCCTCCACATCCATCTTGGGGTTCTCCTGCCACCACTGCGCCACGAACGCGACCATGCCGATGATCGCCTGCGCATACAGCGGCGCGGCGCGGCGATCGTATCCCGCCTTCTTGAACTCTGCGGCAAACACGTTGCTGACCTGGTCGCCCACATCCGCGAGCAGGTTCGCCATGCCGGTGTTGGTGGGTGAATCGCGCTGCAACACCGCGAACCCGTCCGGGCGGTCCTGAACACAAAGGAGGAACGCCATCACTGCGCCCTCCAGGCGCTTCCTTGGAGTTCCCTCGGAGATCGCTGCGGCGATTCTGGAGATCACATATTCCATCTCGCGATCTACGATCACTGCGTACAGCCCTTCCTTGCCTCCGAAGTGTTCATAGATCAGAGGTTTTGAGATCTTCGCACGCTCCGCAATCTCCTCCACAGAGGTCGCGTCGTAGCCCTTCTCGGCGAAGGTTTTTCGTCCGACTTCAACCAATTGGTTGCGTCTTTCGCCGGCAGAGAGGCGTGGCCTCGTGCGCTCGCTCACGTTGACAACGCTACTACGTCACCGTAACTTACCTCTGCGTAGGTTACGGTGACGTAACCGACCACACCAGTTGGATGAATCGCCCCAGATGAGATCCTGCGTGCCGAACGACCCAGCGGAGGGTTCCCATGACAACAATCGAGACTCCTGACAGCGTACGGAAACGCATCAAGGCAGATCTCCCCGAGGACACATTCGAAAGACGTCCTCTGAGAGCACTGTGGTTCATTCCACTCGCAGCAATCGCAGTCGGTGCCATCGCCTGCATCATCACCGTGGAGCCCGCTTGGTACATCCAGCTGTTGTTGGCCATCGCTGCCGGATACGCGTTCTCGGCCATGGGCTTCCTCGCCCATGAGGCCCTCCACGGTTCCATCGTGGCCTCCCGACGCTTTCAGGACTTCCTCGGTTACGTCGGGTTCGCGCCAGTGCTCGTTTCCCCCACCCTCTGGCGCACCTGGCACAACCAAATTCACCATGCCAAGACCAACATGGGCAATGCCGACCCGGATGGTTTCGGCACCATGTCCCGCTACGAGAAGGCTCCCTCCACCCGCTTCGTGAACAAGTTGGCGCCGGGCTCGGGCCACTGGTCGAGCTATTTGTTCTTCGGATACTGGTTCATCTTCCACGGTCAGATCGTGTTGTGGCTGCAGGCTCGATACGTACGGTCCTTCAAGCGCCTCAATCGCCGGCGGGCCGTCATCGACTCTGCCGTTTTCCTGGTGATCTGGATAGGAGTCGCGATCCTGGCGGGTCCGATCGGGGCCATCTTCGCGATCATCATCCCGCTGATCGTCTACAACTTCACGATCATGTCCTACATCGCCACGAATCACTTCATGCGCCCGATGGCAAAAACAAACGATCCGCTCGACAACTCGATGAGCGTCAACTCACCGAAACTCATGGACAAGCTCCACTTCAACTTCAGCCATCATGTGGAGCATCACCTGTTCCCGACGATGAGCGGGGCGAACGCACACCGCGTCCGTGCGTGGCTGCTCGAAAACGAAGCAGACCGGTACGTGTCACCCCCTCACTGGAAGGCATTCCTCTACCTGTACAAGACGCCTCGTGTGTTCTCGGATCCCACCACCCTGGTGTACCCGGAGCATCCCGATTCCGGACAGGTGAACACCACCGACCTGGCCGAACAGCTTGTTGGCTTCCGACCGGCCACCCAGAGCGTGGTCGAACCTGCCGCCGCGTGAGCCGCTGCGTTCAGCCGCGGGCTGATCGCAACTTAGGGAATTGCCGTCCGCCCTCCGCCTTGCTGGCCAATGGTCCGGTACATCCGGAGTCATGGAAATCCCGGAGCCAAGGAGTCAGGTACATCCCGGCGTCGGGTCTCCGGCATCAGTGCTTGCGGGACGCGGCTTCAACAAGTGCCCTGCCGACCAGCACGCGTGCAAGGTGGCGGCGGTAGTCGGCTGAAGCGTTCAGGTCCTGCGATGGCTCGGTCCCGTCTGCCGCCACCTCGGATGCGTCCTCGTAGGACGCGCCACCTCTGACCGCTGATTCAACCGCCTCCGAACGCAACGGCCTCGAAGCCATGTTCACCAGGCCGACGCCGCATTGCCCGCCGCCGCTGACGAGGGCTACACCCACAATCGCGTAATCCTGAGCACGGCGGTTGAACTTCTGGAACGACCATCCGACCCCATCCATTTTCGGGAACCGGATTTCTGTGAGCAGCTCATCTGCAGCCACAGCAGTTTCCAGGAAACCCAGGAAGAAGTCATCCGCGGACACGACTCGTGAACCCGAGGGACCCTCGATCACCAAGTCCGCCCTCATGGCGATGGCCACCGCCGGCAGGTCCCCGGCCGGGTCTCCGTGTACCAGGGTTCCTCCAATGGTTCCGCAAGTCCTCACCTGGGGATCACCGACCGTTGCAGCAGCCGTCGCCAACAGCGGCGCAGCTGTCTTCAGCAAGTGTGCTGAGGTGAGGTCATCAAGTGTTGTGAGCGCCCCAACCGCGACCTGATGACCAGCGTCCCTGATGTAGCGAAGATCATCGATGTGGCCCATGTCGATCAGAACTTCGGGATTTGCCAACCTCAGTTTCATGAGGGGTAACAACGAGTGGCCACCCGCTAGCAACTTGGCTTCGGATCCATGTTGCGTGAGTGCGGCAATCGCTTCCGCAGCGGATTCGACCCGCAGATAGTCGAACTTGGAGGGAATCATTTTTCGCCCTCCCGCCCAGCTCGGTGTTCGGCAGCCCATCGAACCGAGCGAACGATCATTTCGTAGCCGGTGCACCGGCACAGGTTCCCCTCGAGGGATTGCCGTATCTCCAATTCGCTCGGATCGGGATTGTTGGCGAGCAGACTTGTGCAGGCCATGAGCATTCCCGGGGTGCAGAATCCACACTGGAGTCCATGTTCGAAACGAAACCCTTCCTGCAACTGGTTGAGTGTGCCGTCTGGGGCGGCCAAACTCTCCACGGTTTCGACTTCGCGGCCGTCAGCCTGCACCGCCAGCACGGTGCAGGACTTCACCGCCTTGCCATCGAGCAGCACGGTGCAGGCGCCACAGTTTGACGTGTCGCATCCCACGTGGGTGCCCCTCAGGTGATGATCCTCCCTGAGGTGCTGCACCAACAGTTGGCGTGGCTCAACCTCGGTCGTGGTAGACGAACCGTTGATCCTGATGTGCACCTCCACCAAGGAGGCCGCCATGTCATTCACCGTGTGTCATCCGATTGTCTCATCTGTTTGCCATTCCGGGCCGGGGACCCGCGGCGGGGCGATTGGCACCGTCACCGTGGAGCCAGTGTGGCCTGCAAAACGCCCTCGGTCCACGTCCGTGGGACACTGTTTGCCGTGGCCCAGCCTCTGATCGACTCTGGCACTGCGGCCGACGGTTGTGATTGCGAATGAGGGAACTTCTCGACGACCTGGAGCGCTGGAAGGCGGCGGGACATGAAATCGTCATTGCGCGGGTCGTGGACGTTGAAGGCTCTGGACCACGGGCTCCCGGGGCGACCATGGCAGTCAATGATGTCGGCGAAGTACTGGGTTCCGTGTCCGGCGGATGTGTTGAGGGTGCGGTGATCACTGAAGCGATGGAAATCCTTCGTACTGGTGAGCGAAGAATGATCTCGTTCGGATACAGCGACGACGAGGCAATCGAAGTGGGCCTGACCTGCGGCGGAACAATCCACCTCTTCCTTGAGCCGTTGGACTGGTGATGGCCGGCCAACTGTTCAGTCAATTGGCGACAGAGCTGAGGGCGGGTCGGCCGGTGGCAATGGCAACCGAAGTGGACGGACCGCGTCCTGGGTCCAAAATCCTCATTGGGGCTTCGGCAATGCCTACTCAACCCGGCGGCTACGGTTCCCTCGGCAATTCGGATCTGGATCGAGTCGTTGTTCGGGATTCGATCGGCTGCCTCGAACTGGGTCGGAACGAGATACGCCACTATGGATCCCGGGGCGAAGCCAATCAGCAAGCCCTGACCGTGTTCATCGAGGTGTTCGCTCCGCCGCCACGAATGCTCATCTTCGGGGCGGTCGATTTCACGGCGGCACTGGCCCGGGTGGGTTCCATCATGGGATACAGCATCACGGTTTGCGACGCCCGCGAATCCTTTGCCACTACCGAGCGTTTTCCAATGGCTGATCGGGTAGTGATCGACTGGCCGCATCGACTGCTGGAACACATCGAGGCGGATTCGCGGATTCAGTCGCTGGGAGTCCGTGACGCCATCTGCATCCTCACCCACGATCCGAAGTTCGACGTACCCGCCGTAATTGCGGCGTTCTCGACGGACGTTGGCTACATAGGAGCCATGGGGTCGAGATCCACTCAGGAAAACCGTCAAGCGAAACTCATCGAGGCAGGCGCAACCCAGGAGGATCTGCAGCGGCTGCACGCTCCAATCGGACTCGACCTCGGAGCGCGGACTCCCGAGGAAGTTGCGGTATCCATCTGTGCGGAGATCATCGCCACCCACACCGGTCGCAATGCGCCAAAACTGAGGGACGGTTCAGGCCCTCTGCACTGAACTTGCGTCAGAATGCTCGCGGTATCGAAGACTTTCCGGTGCATCGGAAAACGTCAGGTCTGGAGTGGAAACACTGCCTCTGCCAGCGATTCTAGGCTCTCGGTCCAATCTGCAGCCGGTGCGAACGGGTGAAACACGAACTTGGAAAACCCCACGTCAACGAATTGTTCGATCAACTCCGCTGCCCTTTTGGGACCCGAGGCGACCACATCCACTGGATTCGAATCCGGATAGCGCTTCTTGACGAAGTCGGCCAAGGCCTCCGGCAACGGTCCCTCCAGATACGGAATCAGGACGCCAAAGTGTTCGGGATCGATCTCTCGGTCATGAGTTGCCGCTTGGGCTTCGATCACCTTCCGACCCTCTGCGGCGGCGACAGGAGAAATGAAGCTGGGCAACCAACCATCGCCCAAACGGCCAACCCTTCTGAGCTCGGAGGGATGTGCGCCGCCCAGCCAGACCTCGATCGGTTGTTGAACGGGTTTGGGAAGCACCCGAACACCCTTGAACGAGAAGTGATCGCCCTCATGATCCACCTCCGGCTGCCCTGCATCCCAGATACGACGCATCAGGGGGAGGGCCTCGTCGAACCATGACGATCGCTCGGACCTTTCGACTCCGAATGCCTGATGTTCCACCGAGTTGGCGACTCCGAGCCCAAATGCCGGCAGCAACCGCCCGTCGGACAACACGTCGAGGCTCGCAATGGCCTTGGCCAACAAGACCGGGTTTCTGCCGGGGAGAATCATCACGCTGGCACCAACCTTGAGCCGCTCGGTCCTCGCCGCCGCCCAAGTCATGGCGACCATTGGATCCAGGGTCGGCGAGTTTGCCCGTTCGCTGACCCAGAGGGAGTCGTATCCGATGCGCTCGAGCTCGTCCACAACAAGGGTGAAGGATTGCCGGTCACCGCCTATCTCTGCGCCGAGACCGAATCCAACGCGCACCTTCATGTCAATTCTCCCAATTCATGTCAGTCCCCTACCCGGTTCTCCGATTCTTCACCCGATTCTCCTGCTCTTCCGGCAGCGACCTCCACCAAGACTGCCTTCTGTGATGGTCAGGTCGCGCAAAAGCGCGACCTGACCATCACAGAACCGAGCCCTCCCCGGGTTAGATTCGGGTGGCAAAGAACCCCGGTAGCACCGACGATCCACCGCAGCACCGACGAACCACCGCAGCCCCAACAAACAGCCGGCAGGTACACATGCAAGCCACCCAGGCCGAAAAGCCTTCAACGAAAAAGACAATCGTTCGGATGCTCGTCACGGGAGGCCTCCTGGTCGTCATTTTTGGCGTGATCCTGCCACAGATCATCGATTTCAATGTGGTCTGGGAGGTGATCAAGGGCCTGGAAGCTTCCGACATCGCGAAGCTCGTTGCCGGAGCAATTGTTCTGTGGTTCGCCCAGGGTTGGGTGATGGCCGCAGCCCGCCCCGGCCTGGGAGTAATCAAAGGCACCATCGCCTGGCTGAGCTCGACCTGCTGGGCCAACCTCATCCCGATTCCCTTCGACATCGCAGTTCGGTTCGGTATGTACCGATATTGGGGATTCAACACTGAGCAGTTCGGCATATCCACTGTGTTCAGCGGATTCTGGACCCTGTTCATCAAGCTGGGATTGCCGATAGTGGCGGTCGCCGCGCAGTTGAGCCAGGGGCGAGATGCTCCGGATTGGTTGACGGTCATCGCCCTGATCGGCATCGTGGCACTCCTCGCTGCCATCGTGGTGTTCGCCGGGGTCATCCGATCAGAGAGCTTCGCCCGGAAGGTCGGAGACATCGTCGGCAGAATAGTCAACACGGTGCTTGGCTGGTTCAAGAAGCCTGCACTGGAAGGCGTGGCGGATCGAGTACTGACCGTGCGGGAAAACGCTTCTGACACGGTGCGGAGTCGCTGGTTGCTCCTGTCGGCTGCCGACTTGACCGTTATCGCCTTGAATGTCGCCATTCTCGTCGTGGCACTCAGAGCGGTTGGCATCTCCTCGGAGGTACTCAGTTGGGCCGACGTGCTCACCGGATACGCAGTTGTGCAGTTGGTGACCGTGATTCCGATCACTCCGGGCGGCGTGGGCGTGGCCGCATTGGCCTACATTTTCGTGTTCACCAGACTGGCCAACACAGAAGCAAGCGGTCTCTCCGAAGAGGTTCTCGAGTCCACCATGGCGGCGGCGGTGTTCGTCTACCGGATCGTCACGTGGCTCTTGGTGATCCCGGTCGGTTTCGCTGTTCAGTTCATCTGGAGGACATTGGTCAAACGCAAGACTGGTGAGGATCCGATCGCCGTGGCGATGTCCCCCAATCCATCCTCTGCCCAAGCATCCGCGACATGACCGGGTCAGGGCCCACCGGCGAAGGAAACCCCGAAACCGATGGAGACGGTCCCAAGGGCACAACAACGTCAGAGCCCGACAAGCCAAGGCCCGCCTGGATCAAGTGGCTGATCCGCTTGGCCGCCCTGGTCATCGTGGTTCTGGTCGGCAAGTACATCATCGACAGTGTCGACTGGAAACAGGTCGGTGAATCCCTGAAGGGAATCGCCGCATGGCAGTTCGCGATCCTCGTCCTGCTCATCGTGGTGCGCCAGTTCCTCAACGCCGCACCCTTGGCGTTCTTCGTGCCCGGGCTCGGATTCGGACGGGCCGCGATGAGCGACTTGGGCGCTGCCACAGTTGCCACAGTGGCGCCTCCTCCTGCTGACCTTGTGGTTCGATTCTCGATGTTCCGTGCCTGGAACATCGGTGCGGCTCGCGGGGCCGCCGGCCTCACTCTGAACATGGTCCTCTTCTACATCGTGAGGTTCGCCGCGCCCATATTCGGCATCGTGGTGCTGATGGCGATCAACCGTTTCGATGACCGGTTGGGGCTGGTCGCCTTGTTGTCCGGGCTGGCAGGTGTGCTCATGGTTGCGGCCATATTGCTGATTGTGCGCTCCGACCGTGGCGCCGCCTGGGTTGGGTCGACTACCGCTCGAATGGTCAGAAAGATCAAACCAGACAAGGCGGACCCGCAGGATTGGGCGGAACGCATGAAGAAGTTCCGTGCGCAGGTGGCTGAAGACCTGAAGAGCCATTGGAAAATTGCATCCGCTTCGCTAATCCTGATGCTGACCTCGGAGAGCATCCTCTTCCTTCTCTGTGTTCGGTTCGTCGGAGTACCGCAATCATCGGCCGGTGCACTGGCGATTGTGGGCGCCTTCTTCATCACCTACCCGCTCACCGCTCTGCCGGCCAACGGCCTCGGCGTACTCGATGCTGCGTTGTTCGGATTGCTCATCCTGGAAACCGGCAAGACCTTCGAGTCCCAGCTGGTGGCAGCGATAGTCATCTGGCGCCTCGCCACGATGATCTTGCCGTTGATCGCGGGCGGGCTCACCTTGCTCCTGTTCAAGCGTTCCCACCCGGAAGCGGTAGAGCTTGCCGATGAGTTGGAAGCCAAAAGCAGCGGGCTGGACGAACCGGGCTGAGGGCACCCGGGCACCGGCCGATTCCTCACCCGAGGGATTTCCACAGATGCTGTCCCGCCAGAGCCCGGTGAGGACGCCACCTTTGGGCGATTAAGGAGACTTTGGATTCGCTCAGTACCGATTCCTCCCCCAACAACTGCGAAACGGCTTTGCGAATGCCCAGGTCACCAGCCGGGAACACGTCGGGATTCCGCAGGGCGCGCATTTCGATCATGTCAGCGGTCCAGGGACCCACTCCTCGAATCCCGAGCAGCTGATCGCGAGCCTGTGAGGGATCGGCCGCGCCATACAGGTCGAGGCTCCCATCGATCACGGCCCTTGAAATGCCCCTCACGGTTTCCACTCGAGCTTCAGGCATGCCGACACCTTGCGCCGGCAAGTCGGCGAGGACATCCGGGTCGGGAAACATTCGGTCAAGATCCAGGACTTCCCCCGGCAAGGGACTTCCCCACTGCGCAGCGATCCTCGAAGCCACCTTGGTGGCGCCAGAGACCGAAATCTGTTGGCCGACCACCACCCGTACCGCAGTCTCGAATCGGTCCCAACCGCCAAGCACGCGCAAACCGCGCTGGCGGCGAATGACAGGACCCAGGAGGGAGTCGGCCATGAGGTGATCCTCGGCGGACTCATGGTCTTCGTTGAGTCCGAACATCGCACGAACCCGCGCTACGTCGTCAATGATCGAATCGAACGTCGGGAGGTGTGCCCTGATCTCCAGTCGACCATCGTGGCCGGCCAGCACAACCTCCAACACTCCCGGATTGCCGCAGGTCTGTGTGGTTCGCCGATAGGCGTCTCCATCCACCGATTCAACTCTGGAGGTCACACGGGGTCGCAGGTGATCGAGCGCCAACTTCTGGTTGAACTCGCCACTGAAGGAGAGGTTCAGTCGCAGGCCGCCGTCGGCGACAAGCACGTCACCTTTGCGACGCTTCGCACGAAGATCCCGCGGTGGCATCCGGAATATCTCATCCATCACACGGTTCATCTGGCGAACACTGCCGAATCCCGCTGCACCGGCAGTGGCAGTCATGTTCAGGTCAGTCTCATCCAGCAACCTGCGGGCAAAATGGGCCCGTCGGCTTCGTGCCACGAAATCTGGAGTTGCGCCGACATGGTGATCGAACAAACGACGCATCTGTCTGGTGCTGTACCCGATCCTCGAAGCCAGGGCGGGCTCGGAGCGCGTATCCAGGTAACCCTCGCTGATGAGCGCCAGTGCAGCGGTGATCGCAGGTGGGACTCCGTCCCCGGTCAGCGGTGGATCGGTGCGGTACGGACGACAACGAAGACAGGATCGGTAACCAGCAGCCTCGGCGGCCACCGGAGACGGGTATGTGGACGTGTTCTCCGGGTTCGGAGTCGCCACACAGTCCGGTCGGCAGTAGATGCCCGTGGTGGAAACCGCCTCAACAGCCATTGCCTGATTATGCAGCAATTCATCGGACACATTCGGACATGCCCGTAATCGACAATCAGCCAGACTTGCTGTTCAGCATCAGATCGTTCATCTTCCCCAGGAGAGACCCGCGCGAAGGCATGATCCTGCTCACGATGTCCATCAAGACCGCGTCGGGTCCGACGACCATCCGAGCCCGGTTGTGTTCGATTCCCCTGACTATCTTCTGCGCGACCTTCTGAGGGGTACCCAGCAAACCAGCATGTTCGTCCATCATGGAAGCAAGGATCTCGGCGTTCTCACCACGAGCCGCGGTCATGATGTTTGTTCGGATCGCTCCCGGATGAATGGTGGTCAGACCGATCCCCGTGCCCGACAACTCAGCTCTGAGCCCCTCACCAAAAGCCCTCACGCCGCCCTTGGTTGCCGAGTATCCGACTGAGCCGGCCGTCCCGAGGAGGCCGGCCATGCTGGAAAGGTTCACGATGTGCGCTTCAGGTCGCCGGTGCAGTTCGGGCAGGAATGCCTTGCAGGAGCAGATAACGCTCCAGAGATTCGTCTCGATCATCCATCGGAGCTCATCAAGTGTGTTCGATTCGAAGTTGCCAACTGTGACGACCCCGGCATTGTTGATCAGGATTCCTACTGAACCGTGTTCTGCAATCACCTCATCGGGCAGTTCGAACACACGCTCCTGGTTGCCCATGTCGGCCTGATGAGTCGATACGCGCACTCCCGTCATCGAAAGAAACTCTCGGGTGTCGGCGAGTCGTTGGTCGTCGACATCCACCAGGGCAATGGGGCACCGTCGGGTGGCCAGCGCCACCGCGGTCGCTCTTCCGATTCCGCTGCCTCCACCTGTGACCACCGCCACTTGGCCGTCAAGATTCTTCATCGTGTTCCCCTCGTTCTGGTCGGCCGGACACTACTGCCGATCATCGAACGCCGGGTCACCATCGGGGACCCCACACTGGGAGTTGAGGCAAAATGCCAACGTTGGACACATTTCGACCGGGCAGTTTGCCGCTTTTTGATAAGAATGCGCCCATGGCCAAGAAATGGTTCAACATTCCGACACCACCAGAATTCGATGATCCCGAAGAGGAACGAACTCACCGCAAGCAGCGATTGGCCTCGGGCCTGCGCCTGTTCGGCCGATTCGGATTCGATGAAGGGGTAGCCGGCCACATCACGGCGAGGGATCCGGAACGCCTGGATCACTTCTGGGTTAACCCGTTCGGAATGAACTTCAAGCAAATCTCCGTCAGTGACCTGATCCTGGTGAATGACGCCGGAGAGGTGGTCGAGGGTGAGCATCCCGTCAACGGCGCCGCGTTCGCGATTCACTCCCAGGTGCACGCAGCCCGCCCGGACGTGATCGCCGCAGCACACTCGCACTCCGTGTACGGCAAGGCCTTTTCATCACTCGGCAAACTCCTTGATCCGTTGACCCAGGACAGCTGTGCTTTCTACGGCGACCACAGCCTCTTCGACGACTACACCGGCGTGGTACTCGATGTGGAGGAAGGCAAACGCATCGGTGCCGCTCTCGGGGAGAACAAAGCCGTGATCCTGCGCAACCACGGAAACCTGACTGCCGGCACAACTGTGGACGCGGCAGTCTGGTGGTTCATCACCATGGAACGGACCTGCCAGGCCCAACTGCTGGCCGACGCTGCGGGCCAGACCGTTTCGATCACTCCGGAGAACGCCGAAATCACACACGGTCAGGTCGGTAGTGAAATCGCAGGCTGGTTCAACTACCAACCGCTCTGCGACTGGATCGTGGAAGAAGAGCCGGACCTGCTGGAGTAGCCGCGACTTTCCTCGCAGGTCGCGCATTCCTCGTGGATAGGGTGTCGGAGTGACCACATCCGATCAGAATTCCAAACCGATCGACACGTGTCTGGACAACTGGCACGCCTGGCTGAACGGCAACCTGGAAGGTGGCCTCGACGCAGTCCTGCACGAGGACTGCGTTTTCCTCTCCCCCATCGTGTTCTCGCCGCAGGTCGGCCGTGAGATCACAAAGGTGTATCTCAACGCGGCAGCCAGAACCTTTGGCGACCCCGCAACCGGAGACGACAAGTCGGCAGACTCCACCGAGTCCACCGCAGCGACACCCGGCGATTCGACGTTCAGGTATGTCAAGGAGATCCGGGGCGACAATCAGGCATTTCTGGAGTTCGAGAGCACCGTGGAAGGCAAGTACGTCAACGGTGCCGACATCATCACCTGCGACGACAACGGCCTGATCACCGAATTCAAGGTGATGCTGAGGCCACTTCAGGCCATCAACCTCATGCACGCCCAGATGAAGGCGATGCTCGAGCAGATTCAAGACGCCTGACCACCCGCAGATTGCCCGAACACCCACGAGCTGCCTGACCCCCACGAGCGGAGACAACCATGACAACCGAAGCCCTGCCCAAGAAATACCTGACGGTGAACGGCAAACAGATGGCCTACTACGACAGTGGCTCCGACTCCGTTGCCAACCCTTCCGAAACGGTTGTCTTCCTCCACGGAAACCCCACGTCTTCCTACTTGTGGCGAAACATCATTCCCCACATCAGCCCGATTGCCCGCTGCGTTGCTCCGGACTTGATCGGCATGGGAGATAGCGACGCGCTGGCGGGATCGGGCCCCGACTCGTACCGCCTGGGTGAACACATGGATTACCTCTACGGACTGCTGGAGCAACTCGATCTTGGCGACCAGGTAACGCTCGTGATCCACGACTGGGGATCGGCTCTCGGCTTCAACTGGGCGATGAACAACGCCGACCGGGTGAAGGGCATCGTCTACATGGAAGCCATCGTTCGACCAGTCACCTGGAACTCCTGGCCTGAGGCGGCCAGGGAGATCTTCGAGGGATTCCGCTCCCCCGCAGGCGAGGAACTGGTTCTCGAAAACAACCTCTTCGTGGAAGCAGTCCTGCCGGGTTCAGTGTTGCGCACTCTGGACGAAGCCGAGATGACCGAATACCGACGGCCCTACACCGAACCCGGAGAAAGCCGACGACCAACCCTTACCTGGCCTCGCGAAATCCCCATAGAGGGCGAACCCGCGGACGTGTGTGACCTGGTCGAGCGGTACGGCAAGTGGCTATCAAACTCCGACATTCCAAAACTCTTCATCAATGCAGAGCCCGGCGCGATCCTGACCAGTGCCCAAAGGGACTTCTGCCGCACTTGGCACAATCAGGCCGAAGTCACAGTTCCCGGCATCCACTACATCCAGGAGGACAGTGCGGATGAAATCGGCCAAGCGATCGTTGACTGGCACGAGGCTCAGGCCCTCCTGTCCGGGAATTGAGCCTGACCGGAAATTGAGCCTGACCGGGGATGGATCGAGGTTGCAGGCCCGGTTACCTACTCAGTCGAATGCCGGTTGAACCCGTTCTGTGATGGTCAGGTCGCGGTTTACCGCGACCTGACCATCACAGAACAAGGGTAAGGGAGGCTGACGAACGATCCCCGGGGTGGCGAAAATGATCAGCTCAGGTCCGGACCACCAAACCCCGCAAGACCGGATTCAACCGGCCGCCGGTGAACCCGCCGGCGGCGGGTACTCCGGCGCCCTGCTCTCAGGCGGCGCCTCTTCGTAGTTCGTCACCGTGCCCTCAACGACAAAAGGATTGGGAGTGGTGGGATTCAGGGTGGTGAAGCGTGTTCCACCGTCGACATATCGCCACATCCCGAGTCCCTCGACGCCGATTTCGTTCTCCCCAACTGCTTCAGCGTCCCACCAGATCTCCGTGAGATCATCGACTCCGTTGTAGTCAGTGGTGTCGAAGAATCCCCAATGTCCGTTACTCGTCTGCGGGGTAGTCGGGCCGCCACCCAGTGGTGGCACCCTGAACAACGCCCTGGAGAACGTCTCTGCACTCAATTCGGGTCCCGCCATGTGGATTCCTCGAAGGAGTCGGGGCACATTGGCTCCGACGACCTGGTATTGGCTGAGTGCTGCCGGAGTGGCATCCTCACCGAAGTACCACTTGTACAGCCACATCGCGCCACCGTAGGACTCCGGCGGGATCGGCACGCCGGTCTGGGACACTCCGAAGGCGTGCGCCATCTGATTCTGCTCGTACTGGCGGCCGAACACATTCGTGTCGGTCAGGACGGTTCCGGTGAATACCCATTCCGGGTGGAAGTCGATGTTCTGCGCCGCGTTCGTCAGATAGATCGGCATGAGCGGATCACCCATAAAGATCACGGTTGTGACGCCTTCGCTCTTCATCTTCGCCATGATCTCCACTGCGACCTGTGGCATGGCACCGAAATCGAGGAGATAGGGCTCGACCACCGCTTCGTCGCCCCAGTTGTCCCCTGTGCATTCCCCCATGATCGGTGGATCCTGCTCGAAGTGGACTACGCCCACCTTGCGTTCACTGGCAGCCAACACGGGATCACCGGCGAACTCGGCCTTCCCGGTCAATCCGGATCCGCCTTCGTCAACACCCATCCACTCGAGCAGTGTGGCAATGAACTGGGTGTTCGAAGGTGCAGTGCCCCATGCGTAGGGAGCAATGTCCTGAATCTTGCAGTCGGGCAGGGCGAGGCTGCATCCCAGACAGACGATCTCGTTGCGAGCCAACTCTCCCGCAAATGCTCCTCCGTCGGTTCGCGGACCTCCCAGGACTGCAAATGGTTCGTGCTCCTCGGCAATACGTTCCGCATCAGCCCTCGATGCAACGGCGTCGCCCTCCGTGCCGGTGGCATAGAAGGGAATCAACTCGATCTCGCGTCCGTAAGTCTCCGATACCGAGCTGTACAACTCAACCCAGTCCTGGAGAGTGTCGAATTGGTCCTCGGGTGTCTCATCGAGACCCTGCCCGCCGAGCAACGCCGTCAGGTCCATCGACTCGTCGGGTTTGTACCAGACCACCTTTATCGTGTCTTGGGAGACGCCGGGCGACTGGGCTCCGCCGTTGTCGTCTTCGAACACGGGAACACATGGAGAGGCGAAAACCATTGGGAGCTTGACCTGTCCGGTCTCGGTGTCACAGACCTCACCCCAGTCGCGGTCCTCCTCGGTGCCGGCTTCTGAGGCCTCGTCGTAGGTGATCGGCATGAGACCGGTCGGCTCCGGAGCTCCGATCGAGTCATCCTCAGGCGCGGCGATCTCCTCCGTGGCCTCAACCGTTGAACTGCCATCGTTGAGGATCACCGCGCCGGCTACGAAAGCCATGGCAGTGCAGATCACAACGAATGGACCCCACTTCAACAGTGTGTGGCTGCGCTGGTTCCGTTCATCTGAATTCACCGGCAACATTGGTTCCCCCAACACATGGTGATGTCGTCTCCCTCATGGGTGATCTCAGCCGAACACATCATCTTGACCCAGCAAGTCCGCTTCGAGTGATCGCGGCGTCGTTGCCCCCAAGGTAGGAGGAGACAACCACCGGATCTGCCAGAACCTCCTCGGCCGATCCCGTTGCGATCACCGACCCCTGCTCGAGGGCAATCAGCCGATCGACCACCGAAGTCAGCAGTGGCATGTCGTGTTCAATGATCATCACCGTGAGATCCAATTCGTCGCGCATGCTGCGAATGACCGGTTCCAGGGCCTCCGCTTCCCGCTGCGCGATTCCCGAGGACGGCTCGTCGAGCATCACCAACCGGGGTCGGTGTGCCACCAGAGCGGCGATGTCGACGATCCTGCGTGAACCGGTTGACAACTCGTGCACGAACTTCGTCCGGTAGGCCTCGAGACCAAACATTCCGATCAGGCGGTCAACCGACTCCCCCACGGCCAGTTCGGTTTCAAATGCAGCGGGCAACCACAACGCCTCCATGACCGGATTGCGAACGTCCAGCCAGCGTTCGTGCGCCACCGCAATCGTCTGCTCCACAGTGAGGCTCGGAAACAACGCTGCGTCCTGGAATGAGCGGCCAAGACCCGCAGCGGCTCGGCGATGGGGTGCCATGTTGGTGATATCCGTGCCGTTCATTGTCAGATGACCCTCATCGACACGGGTGAATCCGGAAATGATGTCGAACAACGTCGTCTTGCCTGCCCCGTTGGGGCCGATCAGACCGAGGATCTCGCCCTTCTCGACCCTCATCGACACATGGCTGACAGCACTGATTCCACCGAAACGACGGGTGACGTCGATGATCTCGAGAGCGGGTGGGGAATGCCTGAGGTCCACCGATTCCGGAGATTCAGCCGACTCGACTTCCAAGGTCTCCGCCTCCCCAGTCGCCTCGGTCTCCGCATGCTGGTTTCCCTCGCCATCCACGCGAACTCCGTCCGTTCCTCCCACATGGATCAAACCTCCGTCCGGCAGCGAGTCAAGGTCGTGGGGTGCCTCATGTCTGGGCCCGGTGACGAGGCTGGGACCCGCTCCCGAATCCGCCACCTCGTGGGAAGAAACCTCGATCTCCACATCGGCCGAAGAAGCCTCCATACCCTTGACCGCGCCCTCGAGGAACACGGATCGCAGAACGTCGGGCCGGTTCAGCAGTTCTGCGGTTGGCCCCGAGAACCGGACTTCACCCTTCTCCATGAAGTAGGCCCGATCCGCGAGGGTGAGAGCCACGTTCACCGACTGTTCCACCACGATCACGGTGGTTCCCTGATCCGCCATCTGGCGAACTATGTCCAGCAATTGGGCGACCACAAGCGGAGCGAGACCCAACGACAACTCGTCGATCATCACCAGCCGCGGATGAGACAGGAAGGACATTCCGAGCGCCAACATCTGCTGTTGACCACCTGAGAGGTTCGCTGCCGGTTCATGGATGCGGTCCTTCAGGATCGGGAAGGTCTCATACACACCGTCGATCCGCTCGTGGACCAACGAACGATTGTGGCGGTCCATCCAGGCCGCCGCCTGCAGGTTCTCTGCCACCGTCAACGACGGGAAAACGCCTCTGCCGCCGGGAACCTGAACCAGACCTTTGCCGGCTATCTCGTTGGGTGGGGCATGGGTTATGTCCACCCCGTCGAACAGCACGGCCCCGCGATCCGCTTCGGCAACACCACAGATCGCTTTCAACAAGGTCGACTTGCCGGCACCGTTGGTGCCCAGAAGCGCCACGATCTCGCCTTCATCCACCTCGATGTCCACATCGAAGAGAACCTGGACATCGCCGTACGAGACCTCGATCCCGCGAACCAGCAGCAATTTCGCCTCACCGGCGCGGCGCTGTGCCAGTACCTCCGAACGGGCCGCGGACGTGGTCCACACATCTTCCATGTCCCTCTTGATGAATACACCGGCGCTCTGGATCGACAATCCACCGATGGCGAACATCGGCGCCATCGCCAACATGCCCACGCGGATCCCCCATGCGTCACCGAAAACCCCGATCAGAGGAAGCAGGACCAGTCCGGGAATCACGAACGCGGACATCATGGAGAATCCCATGGCGCGCGAACGGGCGGGAATGGCCACCGACAATGCGGCAAGGATTCCGGGGGTTAGGAACGCCAGTGATCCCGATATCAATGCGTTGAGGATCACGGCCACCCACGGCAGCTTGATCTCGCCGATCGTGATGAACCACGCGGGAGACAATGCGAAGCCGACAGCGAAGACCGCCACCGCGAGCGTGACCACACCGAGGAAGCGGAACACGAGACTCGGGTCCTTACGGAACAACCTCGTGCCAACTGCTGCCCCCACAATGAGACCGGCGATCTGGGCTGGTTCCGTGAGTGAGGCGACCACACCACGGGACCGCTCGTCGAGCCCGAACTCCTCGGCGTACAGGAAGGAAGCGAAAGAGACGAACCCGACGATCGCCGGTGCGAGGAATGGCAACGTTCGGTAGATGCGGCGGAGACTGTCCACCTTCCAGCACATTCGCCATGCCTCAACCATCGAAGGAGGGGGTTCCTCCACGTCCAGAGCCTCGTCGCTCGCACCGGCAGCCTCGCGCTCCCAGCGACCCCGAACCGGTTCCTTGATGGTCAATGCCAGGAGGGACACAGCCAGGATGATCGGACCGAAAATGAGGAACGGAACCCTCCACGAGAAGTAGTACGCAATGAATCCCGCGAGGAGTGGCCCGATGAATTGCCCTACAGCGTTGGCACCCCTGTGAAACGCGAACACCTTGGCGCGGTGATCCGGCGAATAGTGGTCGGCCAGCAAGGAGTTGTGGGTGGGATCAATGAAGGACTTGCCGAGTCCAGCAGCACCCATGGTGATTCCCACCATCCAGATGTTCGGAGCCAGGCCGACCAACGTCGAGAAGACGGCAAGAATCACTCCGCCGAGGACTGCCAGGCGCACACGGTTGTAGCGGTCTGCCAGATTGGCAATGGGAATCTGCAAGCCGAGGGCGACAGCCGCAACAAACGCGAGAACGGTGAAGATTCCGGTCAGACCCACGCCGAACTCGTCGGCGATGTCGGGCGACAGGACTCCGAAAGCAGTGCGGGTCAGTTCGTCCACGCCGTTCAATGCGAACAGGATGATCAGGACGTACAGGGGACCCTCGCCGACCATTGACCGCATGGACTCGATCGGGTGTCGCATGGCGTTCGCAGTTCGACCCCAGCGACCTGGAGTGTCCATCGGCAGCGGCGCGGTCATGAGTCCGCTCCCGTGTTCGCCCGCGCTTCACCGGTGTTTTCCGGCGGAGGGGAATCTGCATCAACGGCCGGGGCGACGTCGGGCACCCCGTGCGGGCCGGGCATGTTCGAAACGGTCTCATCACGAACATCCGCAAGCAGGCTGGGCACGATGATCTGTCTGCGCCGGGCCACCACACGCAACAACGAATCCCTCAAACTGAACAGGGCGCCGCCGATGCCGCCCGGCAGAACAAGCAGAACCAGAAGCACTCCCAGACCCGAGACCAGTAGCCGCCAGTTGCCGGGAAGCCACCACTCGCCACCCTTGAGGAAGACTGCGCCGATCACGCCTCCGAGCAGCGAACCGAGACCTCCGACAACAACTGCCGTGAACATCATGAGGTTGTCGAACGGTCTGTACAGTCCGGTTGAGTAACCCCGCTGCAGGAGCACCAGCAGAGCTCCTCCAACCGCGGCGAGTGCTCCCGAAATGGCGAACGCCATGAGCTTGGTCCGCACCACCGAAACTCCATAGGCAGCAACACCACGTTCATTGTCTCGCATCGCCACGAGGACGCGGCCAGTACGGGAACGTTTGATCCCCGTCAGGGCGAGTGCAACAACCACGGTGATGATCAGGCACAGGTAGTAGAAGGATTTGGCGGAATCGATTTCCCAGACGCCGAACAAGTCAGGGCGTTCGGTCATGGAACCAGTGGGAACCCACGAGAAGAACGTCGGGTTCAAGAAGTACTGGACTGCGGCGAGGGCGAAGGCCAACGTGACGATTGCCAGATACAGACCCCTCAGCCTCAATGCAGGCAAGCCGATCACAACGGCCACAACTGCACCTGCAGTGGCCGCCAATCCGAGAGCGAACGCTGGATCGAGGGACCAGTCCATGATCGCCTTGGCGGCGATCGCTCCACCAACGGCTGCAAAGGCAAGCTGTCCGAGCGACACCTGACCCGCCCAGCCGGTGAGGACCACCAGCGACATGCCAATGATGGAGAACGCCAGCACAGCTGCAGCCTTGGAGATGTCGCTGGCGCTCGTCATCACAAGCGGGAAGGCGACAACTGCCGCCACCACGAGCAATCCGCCACCCCAGCGGACCAATCGAACCTCGGGAAGCCTGGCGAGTTCGCGTGGAACGGGCCGTACCTCCTCCACGGATCGCCAGCTGGAAGAGGTGTCACTTTCGAGACGGGTGCCACCGGAACGGCGCAGAAGGAGTGCCGCCACGATCACCAGACCGAGCACTGCGGGCACGGCCTCGTTGCTCAGCGGGATCTCGAAAAGGCCCAGAATGGTGGTGGAACTCTTCCAGGTGACTGCCTGCATCAGGATGCCGACTGCGAGCGATGAAACCACGATGGTCGGCAGATGGGTCAGCCGACCGAGGGTGAGTGCGGTGAGCGCCCCCAACATGAGGGTGAGCCCGAGAGCCTGGCCAAGCGGCAGACCGAACATTCCCGCCTGAAGGTAGAGCGAGATGAACGACAGCATCGAGGCCATCGCCCACACGTAGGTGTGAAGCCGCTGCACCGGGATTCCGAGCAGTTGGGCACGCTCCGCCATTTCGGCTGAGGCGCGGATCGCGATTCCTACATTCGTGAATCGCAACACGGCGGCCACGGCACCGATAGCCAGAGGAGCCAGAACCCAGGCAATCACATATGGCGAGGTGAAGGGGAATGTGCCGACGTCGAGGGTCCACCTGAAAGGCAGTATCTCCGTGGCAAAGGGTTCGATCACGGGTCGCTCGTCCCACAACTCGCCGGTCAGCCAGAGGGTTGCCACTGCAAGCACCTGAGCCACACCGATCGTGGCGACCGTGGCAACCAGCCGGGGCGCTCTGAAGAAGCGACGCATTATGGCCAGCTCCACCACGGCTCCTAGCAGCAGGGAAACCACGATGCCTGCTGCGAGGGTCAAGACGTAGTTCAGGCCGCTCAGGACAACGAGGTTGACCGCCAACGCAGCCGGAAGAAGGCCGAGATCGGCCTGGGCGAAGTTGATGATTCGGTTGGCCTTGTAGATCAGCGACAGACCGACGGCCATCAGCGCCACGAGGAGACCCTGAGTCAGGCCCAACACGTAGACCTGGGGATCGTCGCCCGGCGGCACCCAGAAGACTGCGAGCTGCAGTGCGAGAACGGCGAGTGCCGGGCCGAACACCCGGGACACGCGTTGCATCCGCTCAGACACTCTCAACCCGTCCCATAGGCATGCGGACCCATTTCCCCCCGGCGCTGAGCAGCTCCGGTTCCCAGCAGATTTCAGACTCTACCGCTCCGCTCCGCTCACGCAGGCCAACCGCGCAAGCCAACCACGCCGGACAGCCACGCAGGACAACAGCCCGAATGAGCCTGTTCTGTGATGGTCAGGTCGCGGTTTTCCGCGACCTGACCATCACAGAACAGGTGTGGGGCTGAACGCGTCGGATTCCCTGGTGCTCGGCGGAGTGGACAACTCGAGCGCGTCATCCACCACGGCGCCGCGCTTCAGCATCCGATAGTCCTGCAGATAACTCTGATAAACGCGCCAAGGCGCCTTCGTCCCCTGCTTCGGCAGACGATCAGCGGCTCGGGTGACGTATCCCGCAGTGAGCCCCAACAAAGGTTGGGGCTCGATCGAGGGATCCCGGTTCACCGGCGTGCACTGCGTCATTCCGCGCTCCCGCATTGTCCGCAGGAGCCGGGCCACGTAGTCACATGTCAGGTCACACTTGAGCGTCCACGATGCGTTCGTGTAACCCACGGCCATCGCGAAGTTGGGAATCCCCTCGAGCATCATGCCCTTGTAGGCGAGCTTGCTGGGCAAGTCCACGGGGTCACCGTCAATCGACAGCTGCACACCACCGATGAACAGAAGCTCCAGGCCCGTGGCAGCAATGATGATGTCGGCTTCGAGTTCCTCACCCGAGGCCAGCAGAATCCCGTCTTCGGTGAAGGTGTCTATGTGGTCAGTTACAACCGATGCATCACCGTTGCTGATTGACGTGAACAGATCGCCATCAAGAACGGCGCAAACGCGCTGATCCCATGGGTTGTAGGTGGGAGTGAAGTGCTTTTCCACGTCGTAGCCTTCAGGCAATTGCTGCTCGACACCCTTCATGAGCATCTTCTTCGCAACGCGCGGGAAACGCTGGCAGAAACGGTAGAAGGCTTGGGTGGAGAGCGCATGGAACCACCGGATGACCTCACCGGACCACCGCTCAGGCAGCACCCTGTTCATGATCGGTGCCACCGGACTCGTGGGCGGCACCACCGCCATGTAGGTGGGCGAACGCTGAAGCATGGTTACGTGACCAGCAGTGTCCGCCATCGCCGGAATGAGGGTCACAGCGGTGGCGCCGCTTCCGATAACGACGACCTCTTTGTCCTCGTACGCCAGATCCTCCGGCCATTCCTGAGGGTGGATCAGCTGGCCTTCGAAACGATCCATTCCTGCGAAATCGGGCAGGTGGCCCTTGTCGTAGGAGTAGTAACCACTGCACGCGAAATAGAAGCCACATGTGAGCTTGAAGGTCTCGCCGGTGTGGATCTTCTCGGCTGTCACATGCCAGCGGGATTCCTCGGTGGACCAGTCAGCGGAAAGAACCTTGTGGCCGAAGCGGATCTTCCGGTCGATTCCCTCTGCCACCGCCGTGTCCTGAATGTAGTCACGGATGCTGCCGCCATCAGCGATGGTGATGTTGCTGTTCCAGGGTCGGAATGGGTAGCCGAGGGTGAACATGTCGGAGTCCGAGCGGATACCCGGATAACGGAAAAGGTCCCACGTGCCGCCTATGGCATCACGTGATTCGAAGATGGCGTAGTCCGCGAACGGAGCCGTCGCCTGCAGATGGTGGCCGGCGGCCACACCCGACAGTCCTGCACCCACCACCAGAACATCCAGATGCTCCACGATTCTGCGCTCCCGTTATTCGATTTGCCGCGTCACCACGATCTGTTGGCGACCGTCCCACAAAGAGGGACGGTAGACGAATTGACCAGTTCGCCCAAAGCCTCAAGACCGGGTCGGACGCCTTGAGGCCGAAACGTCCCCGACAGGTCCGAATCCTCCCCGAAAGGCAGGCCGGTCAGCCCAAACCCGGGCTTTCCGACGGGATTCCAGACAGTCGAGGGAGCTACTGGAACTGGTGACCATCTTCTTCGAGTAGTCCGACCGCTGCGCGGTCAAGGCACTCGATGGTCAGGTGAATGCCGTCATCGTGAAGACATCCGGTCGGGACTTCCTCACCGGATCCGAGCAGCTCGCCCAAGTCGGCTGACACAACCCAGGCACGCTCGTCGGCCAACTCTGTGGCAAGGCGATGGACGTCGCGGTTCGTTTCACAGATCCCCTCACCATCGGCGCAGACCTGGCCCACCCACCAGACCTCGGTGTCAGTGTCCTCGAACGCATCGAAGGATCGCTCGAGGCGTTCGCGGTAGATGTCCCACCATTGCGGGTCATCTCGCTCGGCAACTATTGATCCGTCCGGATCACGCATCTCGCGGTCGTCATTCGAGCCAACCGAGAACACGAGCACGTTCGGGGGGAACTCCTCCGCTAGCTGCTCCAGCCGAGCAGGCCAATCGAAAGACTGCGGATAGGTCATTCCGGTGCCGCCCACGGCAATCACCTTCACTTCAGTTGAATCGTTGACTTCTTCACGCAGGCTGGCACCCAGACCAACTGCTATGGAATCACCAGCAACCGTGATCTTCGGATCGGCGACGTCGCTTGACCAGCCGCCCACGCCACTACAACCGGCCAGCACCGCTGCGAACACGATGAGAGCTGGGAGTAGGCCTCTCGCCACAAGCCGGAACATGGAAACAAGTTGTAGTCGCTGGACGACAAAACCCCACTGTCGGGTACTTCGGAACAAATCGGATTCACTTGGCCGATGAAGCCCGACCCGGCAGGCCGCCCGTCGGCCGACCAGTCATCACCGACCCTCCCAACAACAACTCCACATGCAGGGTCGTTGTCTCCGATATGTCGGCAGCGCGGGTGACAGGCATGGCAGGAATGAAGTCGGAGGCGTCTATGCCGCAGGTCCGAGCAGGTCCCACAGATTGCCGGCGATGTCGCGAAACACCACCACTGTCCCGTATTCCTCGTCCCGCGGTTCACCCTTGAACTCCACTCCCGCCCCCTTCAACCGGCTGTAAGTGGCATCAAAGTCGTCGACACGCAGGAAGAAGCCAACTCGGCCACGTGTCTGGTTGCCGACCGTTGAAATCTGGGAATCTCCCTTGGCCCTGGCCAGAAGGAGACCGGTTTCAGCACCCGGTGGGCGAACCACAACCCAGCGCTTCGCGTTGCCATCAGAATCCACGTCGGGTGAATCTTCGGCGAGTTCGAAGCCGAGAAGGTCAACGAAGAAGCTGATCGCAGGGTCGTAGTCATCCACCACCAGCGCGACGAGGGGCATGTGGGTCATGCGACCAAACTACCCATCACCGCACTCCACAGCACCCGCAGAAATCTGCGAACCGGTAGCCTCGAGCGCAATCCATGTTGTTGGCCATCCACATCATCGCCGCGGTATTCGGGATCTGTTTCGTCTTCGGCGTTCTCGCGTCGGCAATCAGAACCGTGGTGGTTCCGCGGGGTGAATCATCACTGTTTACCCGGGCTGTGTTCGCGGTCGTGATCTTTGCCTTCAAGATCCCCGCGAACGAGAAGAGACCATACCTGGTGCGCGACAAGTGGCTCGCTCGCCAAGCTCCAACCGCTTTGGTCCTACTCCCCTTTGCCTGGTCCATCGCTGTGATCATCTCGTTCTGGCCGATCTACTGGGCCTTCGGTGCTCCCGGCTGGGATGGCCTTGTGGTCAGCGCATCATCTTTGACCACGCTCGGATTCGAACGGCATGGCACCGTGATTGTGGATCTGACCTCCGCCTTGGAAGCTCTCATCGGTCTTGGCCTCGTTGCACTGATGATCAGTTTCCTCCCCACCATCTACAGCAGGTTCGCGGAACGCGAACAGTCCGTCGTGCAGCTGTCTCTTCTCGCCGGGGCGCCTCCGGATCCGGTGGTGCTTCTCACTCGCGCCTGGGACGCCAATGCCATCGATACCCTCCAGCTGGAATGGCGGGACTGGGAAACCTGGTTCGTGGATCTCGGCGAGGCACACACATCCTTCCCTGCCCTGAACTTCTTCCGCTCCCAGGAGCCCTACATCAGTTGGGTGACCACGGCGGGTGTCGTGCTGGATACCGCGGCGCTGTCCATGTGCGCCCTCGAACCACCGAACCGCAAGGGCGCCTTGATGATGCGAACCGGGTTCGACACCTTGCGCCAGGTCGCCGATTTCTTCGACATCGAATACGACCCTGATCCGGCACCCGGTGATCCCATCTCGGTACGCCACGACCGGTTTGAAGAGTTGCTCGACGAACTGGAGTCAGCGGGACTTCCCCTACGCTCCGATCGCGATGCGATTTGGAAGGACTGGGCTGGTTGGCGGGTCAACTACGACTCAGTACTCATCGCTTTGGCGGAACTGACCGATGCACCGCCGGCCAGACTCGTCAACGAGAAGGTTGTGAACACCGACGACGCACCCGTGTGGTGGATTCGCTGACCGCAGGCAACGAGCGACAGGCGAACAGTCTCATGCCGCAAGCCGTGATGCTCGACACCTGCGGGGCCTTCCGGCAAGTCAGTTCTTCCGGCCAGTCAGTCCTGGAGATCTTGGAAGATCTGCTTCCAACGGTCCGGGTCGGATGCATACGGAGCATAGAAACTGATTCGAGAGATCACGTCTCCGTATCGCTTCTTGAGTTCCGGGCCGATCTGCTCGGGTTCTCCGACCACCGCGAAAGTATCGAGGATCTCGTCGTCGATGCGCTCACCCATCTCCACCCACTTGCCTTCCTTCGAAAGGGCATTCAGCTCCGTCTGTAGCTCGCCCCAGCCATGGAGTTCCAGCACTGGGCGGTAGGCGGGTGTTGAGCCGTAGAAGGCAATCTGTTGGCGGGTACCTTCCCTGGCCTTCTCCAATTCCTCTTCACTGTTTCCGGTGATCACGAAGCTCGGTCCACAGATCTCGAATCCGTCCATCGACTTGCCGGCTTTGGCGCGGCCGGCCTCCAGGGCCGGAAGCGTGACCTCTCGCAGGTACCTCTCGGTGGTGAATCCATGGCAGAAGTATCCGTCGCAGGTCTCCCCCGCGACCTCCGTCATGAGCGGTCCGACCGCAGCAAGAAACACACGCGGAATGCCATACCCGTGCGGTCCCGGATTGAAGAAGGGAGTCATGAGGGTGTGGGTGTAGAAGTCGCCGCGGAAGTCGAGCTTGGATTCGGTCATCCAGCAATCCCAAATGGCTTGCATGGCCAGGATGTATTCCCGCATCCGTGCAGCGGGCTTCGACCACTCCATCGAGAAACGTTTCGTGATGTGGGGCTTGATCTGGCTGCCGAGTCCGAGAATGAAGCGACCTTTCGAGAACTGCGTCAGGTCATAAGCAGTGTTCGCCGTGGTCATGGGAGACCGGGCGAACGCGACGGCAATTGAGGTTCCCAACTCAATCTTCTCGGTGTGCTCAGCCGCGATCGCGAGCGGGAGGAAGGGGTCTCGCGATATTTCGGGAACCCAAACTCCGTCATAGCCGAACTCCTCGGCTTCTTTGGCCGCTTCAGCAGCCCCATCCAGATTGAATCCGATTCCTCCGTCAATTTTCATGACCCGGAAGCTAACAGGACCGAATTGCTTCCGAATCACCCGTGGCAGCGGTGGTCCACGGCGCTGCTCGTTGAACCCGGCGGTGCCGGCAAAGCCGGCATGCCAACCCGCACACATGGGCCGAAACCAGACCAGTGGGGTGCCCGTCGCTGCTCCGCTCTCGATGGGCACACCCGTGCAGGCGGGCGAAGCGGGCTGGGGTCGACCTTCCGCCAGCGACTCACCGGGCAACACATGCGTCGCAATCAGCCAAGATGTAGCTCATGGCCCTCAATGTCCTCGGCGAAGAACTCGTCGCCTGCAGCATGAACCCGCGCACCGGATTCTTCCGGGACGGATGCTGTGACACCAGCGACGAAGACCACGGAGTTCACACGGTCTGCGCTGTGATGACCGAGGAGTTCCTCGACTACTCGCTCATGCAGGGCAACGACCTCATCACCGCCATGCCCGAGTTCGGATTCCCCGGGCTGAAACCAGGTGACCGGTGGTGCCTGTGTGCACCACGCTGGGTGCAGGCATTGGACGGAAACGCAGCGCCGCAGATCGTGCTGGCCGCAACCCACGAGCGCACATTGGATCATGCGCGACTGGAGGACTTGATCGCTTTCGCGATCGATGCTCCCGAGGGTTGAACCAACCCATAACCCTCCGCACGGCTTCAGAGGAGGAGTCATCCAGGCCCCTTCGGACAAGAACGCTGCGGGAGCGCGGGAACACGACGGTGACTTGGCGTGTTCCTCTGAACATGAGTTCCTCTCCCGCCGACACCCGCTCCAGCAGCGATTACTCCTCCCCCGACACAAACTGCCCGGTGCGAAATCCCCAAGCCGAGGCCCAGGAACTGCTGAGCAGCAAACAAATTGCCCGGGTCCTGGAGCCGTCGCCACCGGCCGTCCAGGAACCTCCTTATCTGGCCGACGACCCGGTGGCGGTGTCGGACGTGGATTCACCAGCAGCCATCGTGGCGGCCGGAATGCCGGGTGACAACGATTGGGGAAAGTGGCTGGCAGATCATCCTGAACATCACAGGTGGGTGCAGGATCATTGGCTGGGAGGGAACCGGCGACTACCCGCCGCCCCGTCTTCGCTGACGACTACCCGCGAGTCGCTGCATCGCCTGGCCGCCTATGTGATCGGCCCGGCCAGGCACTTCAGCAACGGGAAGTTCGGACTCAGATGGACTTTGGGCGGATTCGGGACTCCGTTTTTCGGTGAGGGCCGCCAGATTCGGGTTCGCGGATCGGATCTCGTGGATCAGTCTGGCGATGTGGCGCGATCCAGGCCGATCACCACGCTTCAGGAGGCCGCAGACTTCCTCAACTCCCCAATCGATTCCGAGGCCGCCGCGGAAGGAGACAGCACGCCCCTCGGCGATGTCAACCAGAGTCTGGAAATCGATGCGGTCGCGGCAACATTTCTCGGCGACTGGTTCGGCATGTCTTTCGCCGCGCTCGAACTGCTGCGCTCCGATCCGGAGTCGGTGAAACCCAGCCGGCCACAACTGTGGCCGGGGCACTTCGATGCTGCCATCGAGGTGGGCGACGAAGATCACCGCGGCAGTTACGGAGCATCACCCGGTGACGCAGCAATCAACGAACCATATCTCTACATGAGTATCTGGTGGCCTGACCGCCTTGGCGTGAGCAGCGAAGATACGTTCTGGAATGCACCATCGTTTGTTGGACGCATTCTGAAACTTTCCGACTTCGCTCCAGACACCGATCCTGCCGTCGAGGCGGCGACTTTCTGGCGTGAATCCCGCGACCGGATCTTCGCAGCCACAAGCACCTGAGGTATCAGATACCCAACCACACGGCGCGCCTTGCGCGATGGCACTCGAATGCACGGAATCCGGACCCCGGGGAGTTGCCCAGGCACGCACTCCTCGGAGGTCCCTGCAGAACCATCAGGTTTCCGAGAGGCAATCTCATTCCCCGGCTGACATCAGCGATGCCGCTGACCCTTGGCCCCCTCGGCGTCCATAAATGGTGAGACACCGCGAGCAATGTCACAGAGCACCGTTACGGTGTGTTTCGTTCGACAGAATCGCTGATCAACCAGGTCGATATCCATGAAAACAAGAGATGAACGTGCCCGAGGTTGCCTGCTTGGCGGTGCCATGGGCGATGCATTGGGCGCCCCCGTGGAGTTCTTGTCACTTGGCGAGATTCACTCGAAGTGCGGATCCGACGGTGTCACCGAAATGCTCCCAGCATTCGGCCTTGATGGCGGTGGGATCACCGATGACACCCAGATGACCCTCTTCGCAGCAGAAGGCCTGATTCATGCGACCGCTGTTGAGGGGGCGGCCGACTCGGTCCACGCTGCGTTCCTCCGCTGGTATCAGACCCAGGGACGAGGTTCGCCAGATTCCGGGACGGGAGGATTGGATCGTCAGAATTGGCTCTGGGCATCCAGGGCACCCGGGCTCACCTGCATGAACTCGCTCGGCTCAGGAGATCCTGTCGGGACTGCTGCCATCAACTATTCAAAAGGTTGCGGAACCGTGATGCGCAGTGCGCCATTCGGTTTCACCTCAGCACCGATGACACTCGCCGCCGAACCTGAGCTCGCATACGACAAAGGCTTGTTCAGCGAAGCTCTGACGCGAGCCGGCGAATCGCTCGCGGGCAACTGACCCGGACGGATCCCGGGCCGCCCCAAGCGACGTCCGCACGAGACCACACAAAACGACACCACGAAACGACATCGCAAGAGAAGCAACGTTCCGACTCCCGGCACAACAGCCCCCGACACAACAGGGAGACTGGAACACACCAGAGTTGACAAACAGCGAGGAGAGATGTTGATGAGTGCCTGGGATCTGGAGATCCACAATCGAGTTGCGATTCTCACCTTCAATCGGCCGCCGAACAACTGGATGAACCTGGCCTCGATGACCGAGTTGGCCGAACGACTCGAGGCGCTGGGGACCAACACCGACGAGGCCACGGTGATCATGCTCACCGGCGGCGTGAACGGATACTTCATCGCTCACGCCGACCTGGATGACCTCACCCTGTTCGCCAAGGGCCAGAAACCTGAGGGCGACCCGGCAGCCGTGTTCGCCGCCAGAACCGCAGTGACCGACGGACTGCACATGGCCCTGGACGATGGTCTGTCTCTCGAGGCCGACCTGTCCCGAAAGATCAACGCCAGCGCAGCGGCACAATCGCGCAATCCAGCCGTTCCACGCCCTTGAGTCTCACCAGCAGCGAGACGTCGCGAGTCACTGCAAACAGAACAGGACGCTCCAAGGGCGCAGCCGTGGGCGTTACCCTGTGACCTTCACCAAACAAGGGGATCAACTGTGGATGCAGCTCAGAAGAAACTGGCGCTCAGGGCAATCAACTACGGGCTGTATGTGCTCACCGCCCGAGATGGCGATGATTTCGCCGCCAGCGGTGTCAACTGGTTGACTCAGACAAGTTTCGATCCCCCGCTGATCGCGGTCGGTGTCAAGGCCGACAGCGGAGCCACGGCCATCGTGAACAAGATCGGCACCTTCGCCGTGAACGTGCTGGCCGCAGACCAGCTCGACATCGGAAAGGCGTTCTTCCGCTCCACGTCGGTGGAGGATGGTCTCATCAATGGCCATCCCTACGAAGACGGGCCGGCCACCGGTTCACCGTTGCTGACTGAGACCCCGTACTGGTTTGAATGCCGGGTCACCGACACCGTGGCCCGCGGGGACCACACGGTATTCGTGGCCGAGGTTGTCGACGCCGGTGTCCGCGACGAGAGTGCCGTGCCGCTGCTCCTGCGGGACACGGGCATGAACTACGGCGGTTGACGATCCCGACAGGAGTTTCTCCGCAAGCCGGGAATCTCCGAATCCGAAACCGAACGGAACGTCCGACGACGCTAGCCGCCTCCAGCAACCCGGTCAGGAAGTGGGGGGCGGAAACCGCTCGAGAAGACGATCGCGCTTCGATGGCTGAATGTTGGCCAACTGCAGATCACCTCCGTAGTGCCGCACCACACGATGGTCCATGACCCGCCGCCAGACCGGCGGGAAGTAGGCCAGACCGATCATGAGTCCGTATCCGTTCGGTAGTTGTGGCGAGTCATCGAAATGGCGCAAGGACTGATAGCGCCGGGTGGGATGAGCGTGGTGATCCGAGTGCCGCTCGAGGTTGTAGAGGGCAACATTGCTGGCCAGGTGATTGCTGTTCCACGAGTGTGCCGGACGGCAGCGTTCATAGCGACCGGAGCCGGCCTTCTGGCGAAGAAGTCCGTAATGCTCCACGTAATTCACAACCTCCAGCAAGCAGAAGCCGAACACTGCCTGAATCACCAGGAACGGAATCACGGCCACCCCAAGCCAGGCGACCACCACAGCGAACAGCACCACGGTGATGAACCAGGAGTTGAGAACGCCGTTGCGCAGCGACCACACGCGTTGATCCCGGGCTCGGAGCCGTTTCGATTCGATCCGCCACGCGGAACGCAGACTGCCGAACACGGTTCGGGGTAGAAAGACCCAGAAGGACTCCCCCATCCTGGAGCTGGCCGGATCCTCGGGTGTGGCGACCCGGTTGTGATGTCCCCGATTGTGCTCCACATAGAAATGTCCATATGCAGTCTGCGCCAGGACGAATTTCGACAGGCGTCGCTCCACTTTTTCCTTCTTGTGTCCCAACTCGTGGGCGTTGGCGATTCCGATGCCGCCGACCGCACCCACACTGATGGCGATGGCCAACTTCGTGATCCACGAATCTCCGCCCGACACAAAGAGCCAGGCGCCCACGAAGAAGGAAAGGTATTGAAGTGGCGAATACAGATAGGTCAGCCAGCGGTAGTAGTGGTCGGCCTCGAGTCGATCCACTGCCTCCTCCGGCGGGTTCGCCGTGTCCGTGCCGAGCCAGAGGTCGAGAAGCGGGATGAGCAGATACATGAATGCGGGAGTCAACCACCACCACAGATTCCAGCCTGTCCAGGCCACCAGTGCGGCCGACACAAGAGGCAGGGCCGGTACGGCCAGGCCGATGGCCCACACGTGGCGACGAGAGTCGACCCAATCGGCCGGGTTGGCAATGCTGGATTCCGCCGGGTTCGCGATGCTGGATTCCGCCGGGTCGGCGGTGCTGGATTGACGCTTGTGCGATTCGGTACCGCTGGGAATCGGTATTGAAGTCATGAACTGGTCCTCGATTGTGGGTTGGTACTGCCCGGGCCGGAACCCGCATGGTCAGTCGCAGAATCAGATTGTGTTTGGCGAACGTCGAGGGCACCACGGAGAAGAATCCGCGAGACAGTGGCCGCCACCACCTCCGGCGGATCATCAGGTGCGCTGATCGCGTAACTGACGAGCAGGCGGGCGACCATGTCCGCCAAGCGACGCGATGTGAGGTCATCCAGGTCGAGTCGTTCGCGAATCAGGGTCTCGGTGGCGATCCGCACGAACAAAAGCACCGCGGCGCCACCATTTCCGCCGTCACCATCGACGCGGTCGGTGGTGAGGTACGGCAGCAGTGACTCGGGCTCGGTGCGGATGATCCGATCGAGCAGTGGGTGTTCCCTGGCGAGCCTGAGTGCCGTGACAAGTGCTGCCTCCAGCGCATCCACCGGATCATCATGACCTGACGCGTCCTCCAGCACGGCGTCAACAAGGATGGCCGCTTCACGGGCCACGGCAGCGGAAACAATGTCGTCTTTGGAGCTGAAGTACTTGTAGAGCGTCGGGCGGCTGATGTTCGCTCTTGTGGCCACATCACTCATTGACAACTTCGCCAGCCCGAACAGCGAAACTGCCTCAATGGTGGCTTCGAGAATGGCGTCGGGGGTGCTTGTGGCCTTGTCCACCGCAACACCTTAACACTTTGTGTCAGATTGTAAAGCGCCGGATGGAATTCCCGTCAGAATGGGAGTTGGGATTCCACGAACACTCGGTAGGTTGGAAACCGTGACATCACCATTGTTCTACTTCGAGGGATCGCCCGTGTACGAGGATCCGGCGACCCTTCCCCGGGGCGGCGGGAACGATCGGTGCTGGGTATGGGACGGCGAGATGCATCCCTATCAATGGGACGAATCCTGGGAACCTGTCGAAGACGGCGCCGAAATTCTCTCGAAGCCCGAATACGACGAACCGGAGATCGATGACAACGCCGAGCACGGTTCGAACGTCAGCGAAGAAATGGACGAAGCATGAGTAGCACCTCGGCAATGCGCCGGGCCTGGGCACCACACTGCCAAGGCCCCCACACCACACTGACGCTTCACGGTGGTGGGCGCATCACGATCAAGACGGCCACCGTTCCAGCGTGGCTGGTCCTCAACGACATCCTGAGGAAGCACAACTACCAAACCCACCGCGCAGATACCGGGGCTTTCAATTGCCGCGTCATAACTGGCGGATCTAACTACAGCCTCCACGCATATGGCATTGCGGCCGACTTGAACTGGTCGAAGAATCCGTACTCGAAGACACTTCGAACCGACATGCCCGGGGCGATGGTTGCCGAGATCAAGGCAATCAGGACGATGAACGGCAAACGGGTCTTCCGCTGGGGTGGGGACTACCGAGGCAACAAGGATGCCATGCATTACGAGATCATCTGCACGCCGCGAGACCTCGCGTCAGGGATTCACCAACAGAACGCGATTCCGCCTGCTGATCTTGGCCAAGTGTTGCGGACCCTGCAGGAATCTTCCCGCGGGACTCCTCTCAAGCGAGGCGACAACGGTCCACGAGTGGGCCAACTGCAATGGGTGCTGAACCAGAAGGCGGGCCAGGGATTGATTGTCGACGGTGACTTTGGCCCCGCAACGGAGGCTTCGGTGAACAACGCACTTCGCTTCATGGGGCGGCCCGAGAACGGCGTCGCCGACAGTGGAGTCTGGCAATTCCTGTTCGCCGCTCCGGACTGACAGCTGCTCCGAATGGACGGACAATCAGTCTCGCTGCTGACGGGGCTGCCCGGATCAGCGAGATGGCGGAGTCGCTCGGGGTTTGTTCCGGCTGCGCTCCTGTCGGCCTGGGAGTATCTTGAGCTGCCGAGTGCTCGAGCCGGCCAGTGCCGCTCGCTTACGGCAAGGCGCAGATGAAGAATTCGGCGCCCATGGGCTGAAGATCGATCGCTTCGGTTCCATACAGGTCGAAGCACTTGGCGTCGGCGCCAGCAGCGTCAGGTCCGTACACGGATGTGACTGGGACGGCGCCGCCCGTGACACAGGTTCCGTCGACATTGGCCCAGAGCGAGGTATTTCCCAC
>JAHRAZ010000029.1 GCA_020027475.1 Microthrixaceae bacterium | reverse complement strand
GCCTTGGGTGCCTGCTGCTTCATTCACGGGTCACTCCGCTCTGGCCGGGCGCCGAAACTGCTGGCGGTTCCCACCAGATCACACCAACCTGTCGCTGCGAGTCTCCGGACCGGCGGTAGGAGAAATGGTTGGGTGATGCGGCCGTGCAGACAGGATCGCTTCGGTTGTGAAATGGAACCACTCCACCGGTGGCCAATGCGGATCGCACGGCCGCGCCGATGTCCAACGCAGGTCGGCCGTCCGCGGTGACTCCACGAACCTGCGGGCCGAAAAGGTCTGCCATGGTCACCAAGTCTGCCTCGCCGAACTCATAGTGGGCAGCCGAGATGCGCGGACCCAGCACCCAGCGAATCCTCTGGGCTCCAAGAGTTCTCATCCTGGCCACGGCGGCCTCCAGGACTCCTGCCACCAACCCCTTCCATCCGGCGTGCACAGCAGAGACAACCACCGAATCTCCAGTCTCACTCCACAGCAGGACCGGAGCGCAGTCCGCGACTCGAACGCTGATCGGCATCTGCGGGCGGTTGGTGACCAGGGCATCGGCCGAGCATCCCTGCACGGGCTCATCAGACACCGTCAACGCCGTGGCGCCGTGGACCTGATGCACCCAGCTCCATCGGCCGGAGACCACAGCGTCCTGACGCTCACGAAGCTCTGCGGGGTAAACGTTCGGCGAAAAGTCACCGTCAGTGGAGTCGGTGAACACAAAACGGACTTTCGCGCCGTTTCCGAACGGGATGGTTGTGGCATCAGCCACGGTGATTCCTGTTTCCGGGATTCCTATTTCAGGAAGGACGGAACGTCGAACTCATCGTCACCACCGAAGAGATCATCGTCGTCATCGGATCCGAACACGTCCGAGAGACCTGCGCCGGCGGATTCACCCTCGGTCGAACGACCCTTGCGGGGTTTGCTGTTGTCCCAGCGTTCGAATCCCGCGGCAATGACCGTGATACGGATCTCATCACCCAGTTCATCGTCGATGACCGCACCAAAGATGATATTGGCCTCGGGGTGAGCGACCTCGTGAATGATCCCGGCAGCTTCGTTGACTTCGAACAGGCCGAGGTCGCTACCACCCGAGATATTGAGCAGGATGCCGCGTGCACCATCGATGGCGGCCTCGAGCAACGGGGAGGAGATCGCAGCCCTGGCCGCGTCCATCGCACGACCTTCTCCGCTGGCGTAGCCAACTCCCATGAGAGCGGACCCGGCGTCGGTCATGATCATGCGAACGTCTGCGAAGTCAGTGTTGATGAGGCCAGGCGTGGTAATCAGGTCGGTAATCCCCTGGACACCCTGAAGCAGAACCTCGTCGGCCATCTTGAAGGCACTGAGCACGGAAGTCTTGTCATTCGCGACGCTCAACAGTCGATCATTCGGAATGACGATCTGTGTGTCCACGCGTTCCTTGAGCTTGAGGATCCCATCGTCTGCCTGAACGGCGCGGCGGCGACCCTCGAAGTTGAATGGGCGGGTGACCACACCGATGGTGAGTGCGCCTTGCTGTTTGGAGATTTCGGACACAATGGGGGCAGCACCGGTACCGGTGCCTCCACCCTCGCCTGCAGTTACGAAAACCATGTCGGCACCGGACAGCACCTCTTCGATTTCTGCACGATGGTCCTCGGCTGCCTGCTGGCCCACCTCCGGGTCGGATCCAGCACCCAGTCCGCGTGTGAGGTCGCGGCCGATGTCCAACTTGATGTCGGCATCACTCATCAGGAGAGCCTGGGCATCAGTGTTGATGGCGATGAACTCAACACCCTTCAGTCCGGCATCGATCATGCGGTTGATTGCATTGCAACCACCACCGCCGATACCGACCACCTTGATGATGGCTAGATAGTGCTGTGGATTCTGGGCCATTCAGGGTGCCTCCGAGTCGGTGCCGCTGTATCGAGATGCTTGAACGTTTGAGAGATTGGATACTTGAAGAATCAGTGGAGGTTCAGACCGGTGTGAACCTCACCGTGAGGCTGAGCCTACGGCGAGTGGCCACTCGGATCAACGATCCTCGCTCGGATCGATGCCGATCTCGCAACCTTGCGCCCTGGTGATGACGATTCGCGAGGGCACCGAGACATCGAGTCGTTCCAGACAGGTCAGGTCAACTGATCCACCGAGGGCGGCTTCAACAGCGATCACCTTCTCGGGAACGTCGGTTGGCAGACCGAACACGATCGTGGCGGGCGCAGGCCCGTTCGGGGAGGCTTGGTCCATCTCGAAACTCACGATTCCATCGTCGGCCACGGACGCTGTACGGAGTCTTTCGGTGCTCGATGGGCCCATGAGCCGGAAGACGGAAAGTACCTCGATAGCGGGGCCGGGTGCCGATCCGGATTCCCTGACCTCGCCGGCAAATTCGGTGCCTGAGATGTCAACGGTGGGCAGGGCAAGGAGGAAACCGTCGAGGGGTCCTGCCGCTTCCGGCGGAATCACCGATCCTGAGGCGGTCATGACGTGGGTATGCGAACCGGTGTCAACCAACATGGCCGGGCGCTGGGGTGTGACAGTCAGCCGGACAGTGTTCGGCCAATCCTTTTCCGCCACCACGTTGGCCACCCAGGGAATGTCGCGGGCATCCTCGGCGATAGTCGCCAGATCGCTCAGGAGCAGTGGCTGGTCAATCAACCCGAGCGAGTCGACCAGTTCCGACGCGTGCTCCCCTTGCACGCCGTGGACCTCGGCTTCCTTGATTGCCAGCAAGGGACTCAGAACAACTCCAACGGCAGCCGCAATCAGGCCCAACAGACCCAGAATTCCCCAAAGAACATATTTCCCGACCCGGCGATGCCGGCCATTGCCGCTGGAAACCGGAACACCGGGTGATTTCGGCGTTGCTGCTGCCTTCCACCTGGGTGCGCCACCTGAGGTTCCGCCAAGGGGCCGACGTGTGAGGGTCACTGTCCACCCATCTGGTTCGCGCCACCTACCTGGTTCGCGCCACCTGCCGGGTTGGCGAAACCCACCAGGCGGGTCTCCGGACGAAGTTGCACTCCGAATTGCTCCTGGACAATGTCGATCACCCGAACCATGAGCTCATGGACATCGTCGGCGCTACCGTTGCTGTCGGCCTGGATGAAGTTCGCATGTTTGTCCGACACGGTCGCCGTGCCAACCCGCAATCCCTTGCATCCGGCGGCGTCGATCAGCTGACCAGCCGATTCTCCAGCAGGGTTGGCGAATACTGATCCAGCATTGGCACCTCCGGGCTGATTCTCCCTGCGCCAGCGGACGATCTCGGACAACACAGCTTCTCCAGCCTGATTGTTCGCACGCCGCAGGTGGAACTCGGCCTCGGAAACAACAGTGGTGGAAGCGATATTGGAATGGCGGTAATTCAGCTCCAGTTCGTTCGATGCCATAACCAGATTCTCCCCGGTCCGCAGGTCAACTGCGCGGATGGCACTCAGCGTTGCCGAGATGTCAGACCCATGCCCACCTGCATTCATCCGCACGGCACCTCCAACGGTGCCGGGCACTCCGACTGCCCACTCGAATCCCGTGAGCGACTCGGCGACGGTCATGCGCGCCACAACGGGAAGCAACGCTGACGAACCGGCCGTGACTGTCGTGTCGAGCACCGAAACCGCCGAAAAGCCCGCACCCAGTCGAATCGCGAGTCCGTCGAAGCCGGCTTCACTCACGAGAAGGTTGGAGCCGTTGCCGACCACCAACACAGGCATTTCTGTGCCGGGTCGACACTCAGCGAGCAGTGCCAGCTGCCGAGGACCTTCGATGTCAACGAACACCCGGGCTGCTCCACCCACGCGATATGTGCTCAGCGCAGCGAGCGAGTAGTTCTCGACGACCGGCAAACCGGTCGATTCAATCGTCGTCAACATGTCGCTCATCGGTCCAGCATCCTCAGGACCATGTCACCAACATCGCGGACGTCGCCTGCACCGAGGGTCAGGAAGACGTCGCCGGGTTCCAGAATGTCAACTGCAAGCTGGGCGACCTCGGTCAGCGTCGGAGCCCAGTGCAACTCGTCGGGCCTGCTTGCGGGGTCGGGTACTCCCGACACTGCCTCGACCAGCAACTCACCCGTGATGCCTTCGCGCGGGTCCTCTCCAGCCGGGTAGATCTCGGTGAGGATGAGTTCGTCCGAATCTCCGAAGGCATTGCCAAATTCCCTCCACAACGCTTCCGTGCGCGAATACCGATGCGGTTGGAACACCGCTACCACCCGCCGCCAGCCACTCAACCTTGCGGCCCGCAGCGCCGCGTTCACCTCCGCGGGCAGGTGAGCGTAGTCATCGATGACCACCACGCCGCCTGCCTCGCCCCGTTTGTCGAATCGACGATGCAATCCGGTGAGCATCGAGATCGCGCTCGAGGCCGCTGTGAGATCGAGGCCCATCTCGCCCACCATCGCCAACGCACCTGCGGCATTGAGGGCATTGTGGTCGCCGGGCAACCTCAGGCTCACGCGATGGGTCGCCGGAAGAGATTCCAGGTCGAACTCGGATCCATCCGTATGCATCCTCAGGTTGCGGATCCGGTGATCCGACGGGCCGAACCCATAGGTGGCGCAATCCAGTTCTGCACCGATTGCAGCGGAACCCGGGTCATCGGCGCAGACCAATGTGGGACCTTCGGTGTCTTCGAGGAACTGCACGAATCCGGCCCGCAAGTTGTCCCAACCGCCCCAGAACTCAAGATGATCCGACTCGGCGTTGGTCAACATCGCAGCAGCGCGCGGCCCGGCCAGAAACGACCCGTCGCTCTCATCGGCCTCGAGAACGAGGTTTTCACCGGAACCCAGGAAAGCTGCTCCCCCCAGGGCAGGAACGGGAGCCCCGAGCAACCAGGAGGGTTCGACCCCGGCACCACGCAGTGCCATCGCGAGCAGCGACGACGTTGTTGTCTTCCCATGAGTTCCCGATACGGAGACGAATGGTTGTTGCACCGCGAACGCAGGCAGGAACTCCCGCCTGTTCATCACCGGCACCCCGGCGGCGCGGGCCCCCACGACCTCAGGATTGCCATCACCGACAGCCGTGGAAACCACAACCGCATCAAGGCTCACCACGTCGGCAATGTTGGCCCCGGAGTGACCTATCCGGATCTCCACTCCCAAACGACGTAATGGGCCGAGCGCTGGCCGGTCGACGAGGTCACTGCCGGAAACAGTGTGCCCTCCCTCGGCAAGCAAGGTCGCAATGGAACTCATGCCCGCCCCGCCGATCGCGACCACATGCACTCGACGCGGTCGCGACAGGTCGAAGGGCTCAGCGCGCATGTTCCACCAGGAGATCCGCAACAGCGGCCGCGGCATCCGTGCGCGCGGTCGCTGCCGCCGCCAGAGCCATGCCCTCGAGACGCCCGGGATCCGCAATCAGGGCATCGACCTCGGACACAAGACGGTCCTTGGTGAGTTCGGAATCGGGAACCATCACGGCGGCGCCCACCCTGACCAGTTCTCGGGCGTTTGCGCTCTGGTGGTCCCGGGTGGCAATTGGCAGAGGAACAAGAACCGAAGGTGAACCCATCACTGCAAGTTCGGCCACGGTGGTCCCGCCGGCGCGCGAAACCACAAGGTCACAGGCATCGAAGAGCGTCTCGGGGTGTTCTTCGTACCGGATCGGCCGATACTCGACCTGTGCGGCATCCGATTGCGTCGGCGGGACATCGAGCTCGTCGCCGTCGAAGTCCCTGACACCGACGACATGGTAGATAGAAAGGTCTGTCCGCTCGGCCCAGTCATCGCGCACCGCTTCGACCACGGCACGATTGACGCGCCGTGACCCGAGCGATCCAGTGACGACACCGATTCGGATTCGGTCAACGGACATCCCCAGGTCCGTTGCAGAGCCTTCGGGGTTCCTGGCTGCTGCCGCCGATAGAATCTCCTCGCGAACCGGATTGCCGGTGACGGTTGCCTTCGGGAGATCGGTGTCTCCGAACGGCACGGCACAGGCGGCGGCGAATCGGCCCACCAGACGATTGACAGCCCCGGCGCGTGCGTTCTGGTCTGCCACCACCACCGGCACCCGCATCACGATTGCAGCCAGGCCGACAGCTGCACTGGCAAACCCACCGAGGACGAGAACCACGCCGGGTTTGCTCTTCCTCATCAACCGGAACGACTGGCCGACCGAACGCAACAGGCCCCAGATCGCGCCGACGTTCTCAACTGTCAGCTTTCGCTGGATGCCCCGACCCGGAAGGAGCGTGACGCCAAACCCTGCTTCCGGAACCATCTTTGCTTCGGGACCGTTCACCGATCCGGCGAAGTGAATCGTGGACGGATCCTGACCCCGTTCCACGAGTTCCCTGGCCACCGAGAGCCCGGGCAGGAGGTGCCCAGCCGTACCACCACCAGCCACCAGAACAGAGTCTCGGATCGGAGGATGGGACGTCACCTGGCTCTCCGGCGGCTGGTTGCCCTACGCGCCGGAGCCGAATTCTCAGCACGCGACACCGCCAACAGGATCCCCACCGCCACCAAGGCAGCGGTCATTGCGCTGCCGCCGAATGACATGAACGGCAGAGGTATGCCCTTGGTCGGCATTGCGCCCACTGTTGTGCTCACGTTGATTCCGGCCTGCAGAACGATCCAGCACGCTATTCCCCAAGCCACGAGTTGTCCGAAGCGATCCCTGGACTTCATGCCGATCATTCCGGCACAGGCCACCACGGCTGCAAGGCAACCAATTGCGAGGAGCACTCCACCCACACCCAACTCCTCACCCGTCACAGCCAGGATGAAGTCGGTGTGGGCTTCCGGCAGAAAGCCCCACTTCGCCCGCGAGCCGCCGGGTCCCTGCCCGGTGATTCCGCCGGCCGCGTATGAGATCTTGGACTGATTGAGTTGATAGTTGGCGCTCTCTGCGTATTGGTCCTGACTGAGAAAGGCCTGAACGCGCTGCAGTCGGAAACCCTCGAAGGCGAACAGCGCAACGGTGGCGACTCCGAACATTCCGCCCAGAGTCAACGCAACCTCGCGGGTCGGTAGTCCGCCGAGCCACAACATGGCCACGAACACGATTCCCAGCAGCACCACCGTACCGAGGTCGTCACCCAGGAACACCAGTCCCACAAGAGGGACAAACACGAACAGTGCCCGCTTGAGCAACTCCCTGGATGGCAGATCCTGATGGACCGTAAGCAGGCGGGCCAACCACAGAATCATCGCGACCTTGGCGATCTCGGAGGGTTGGAAGCTGAACGGGCCGAGCTTTATCCATCGGGTTGCGCCACCCACTCCATCGGACCAAGGCATGCCTGGAAGCCGAACCAGGACAAGCAGCCCAAAGCTGAGAACCAACAGAGCCGGGCCCAGTCGATCACGCCAGATCCTCAATGGAATCCGGGACGCGAGCAGGGCCAGCACGAGCCCCACCGCCACCGAGATGCTGTGCAGCATCACGATTTTCCAGGTATTGCCGTAGTCGTTCTGGGAGGTCACGGACGACGCGGAGAACACCATCAACACGCTGAGGGCGCACAGCAGGCCTACGGCGGCCATGAGGACCGTTTCCACGGTTGAGCGGGCCCAGATGCGGCTGCCGTCGTTGGTCGGAGCGCTAGACATTTCCGCTCTCCAACAAAGCCTGAACCTCCGAAGTGAAGTGATCCCCACGTTCAGAGTAGGAGCCGTAGGAGTCAAAAGACGCGCATCCCGGAGACAGAAGTACCACGTCACCTGTGCTTGCAAGATCCCGGGCCGCGGCGACTGCCGCCGCCATGGTTTCGGCGATCACAGTGGGCACCTCGTCGAAACTCTCCACGACTTCAGCGGCGCTGGCTCCGATACCGATGACTGCCACCACACTGTCGGCCTCGGAAAGCGCCGAAAGGTCGAGTCCCTTGTTGTAACCACCAGCGATCAGCACGACGCTGGAGAATCCAGACGCGGCGGCCAGTGTTGCGTGCGGTGCCGTCGCCTTGGAATCGTCGTACCAACGAATGCCGCCTTGATCAGCGATCAACTGAACCCGGTGCGCCAGGCCGCTGAATTCTCTCAGGGCGCTGCGGATGCCGTCCAGGCTCGCCCCGCCGGCTGTCGCCGTGGCGGCTGCGGCCAGACAGTTCAGACGGTCGTGAGGCAGTGCACTCCAGAGGTCCCCGACGGCGCACAGCGGGCCTTGCGGTCCGTTCAGTGAATCCCCGATCTGGTGGTAGTCCGGCAACCCGGTCGCCCCGACGTCTCCACCAAGACCAAACGTGATCACTTGCCCGCCGGCCTCGTCTGCGTGCGAAGCCACCACCGGATCTTCGAGGTTCACCACCGCAGTGTCCCCGGGATCCTGGTTGGCCCAGATGCTGGCCTTGGCAGCTTCGTAGATGGCCAGACTCCGGTGAATGTCAAGGTGGTCGGGTGAGAAGTTGAGCCAAGTGGCGACCAGGGGCCGGAACGCTTCGCTGTGGCCCAGCCGGAACGAAGAGGCCTCAACCACAAAACACTGCGGTTCGGGATCACTGATTGCCTGAACCAGAGGTACCTCGAGGTTGCCGACGGCTTCGTTCGGGATTCCGGAACGCTCCAGCATCAAGGAAACAAGGCTGGACACGGTTGTCTTGCCATTGGTACCCGTGATCGCCAGAATCGGTCTGTCGTCCCAGGCCATGGCCAGATCGAACTCGGAGACAACCGGGATTCCGACATCCTCCGCCACCGTGAACACGGAGTGCGACTCGGGCAGTCCCGGCGCCGGCAACACAGCGTCAGCTCGCTCGAACGCTGCGATCAACTCCGCTTCGGCGGGCCGGTGAACAAAGTCCACGCCCAGATCTGCGGCGAGCGCCTTGCCATCCGCCGGATCTCCGTCGTCGAGCAGGACAATTCCGTGTCCGTGGGCAACCAGGGCGCGCGCCGCCGCCGAGTTCGTCACTCCAAGGCCGGCAATGGCCACGAAGGAGTGTGCGAAATCGACATCCGCCATCAGTCCAGGCCCCCAGTTCTGATGAAATCGCGGTAGAACAGCCCGATCCCCAGCGCAGTGCAGGCCGCCGTGATCATCCAGAGTCTGATGATGACCGTGGTTTCCGGCCATCCCTTCAACTCGAGGTGATGGTGAAACGGGGCCATCCGGAACACGCGCTTGCCTGTGGTGCGGTACGAGGTCACCTGAATGATCACCGACAGCGTCTCCACCACGAAGAGGGCTCCCATGACGGGCAGGAGCAGTGACGTGCTGGTGGACAACGCAAGTGCAGCAAGCCCCACACCGATGGCCAGCGAACCTGTGTCGCCCATGAAGATCTGGGCAGGCGCCGCATTCCACCACAGGAAGCCTGCACACGCTCCCATCATCGCGGCAGCAACAACGGCCAGATCCAGGCCCACGGCAATCTCGTACATGCCGTGCCTGAATATCCAGTATCCAATGAATACGAATGCGCCGAAGATGAAGGCGCCGGAGCCCGCTGCCAGGCCATCGAGGCCGTCGGTCAGATTGACCGCGTTGGCGGTGCCGATGATGAGAAGAATCGCCCAGAGCGCCCAGCCAAATTGGCCGACCTCCCATCCGAGGTCATTCCACCGGGTGAAGCTGATGGTGGTGTGGATGTTGGTCAACTGGAGCATCGTCACGGAGTAGGCGACTGCCACAGTGATCAGCCCCGCCATCTTCGTCCGTTTCTTCAGACCCAGATTTCGTTCCCTTCTGACCTTCAACCAGTCATCGACGAAGCCCACCAGCCCGCCACCCACGATGGCCCCGAGAGTCGCAAGGCCGGCCCAGGTGAACACACTCGTGTCATCCCAGAAGTCCGAGACGATGTATCCGGAAACCGCTCCCGCCACGATCGCGATTCCGCCCATGGTGGGTGTTCCGGCCTTCACGGTGTGACCCTCGGGTACGTCTTCGTGAATCGGCTGGCCGAAGTGCTTGCGCGTCAGCCACTGAATCAGGATCTTCGTGCCCACCCAAGACACCGCCGTGGCGATTCCAACGGCGAGAAGTAGTCGAATCACGAGTTTTCACTTCCGCCCGGGTGAGTGTTCAGGGCTCTGGTCACTTCGACGCGATCGTCGAATGGTTCAGTCCGGTCATTCCAAGTCTGGCCGGTCTCGTGCCCTTTGCCGGCCACCAACACCAGATCATCGCCCCCGGCCTCGCTCACAGCGGTCCGGATGGCTTCGCGGCGATCGGGCTCGACGGTCGGTGTCCAAACGCATCCCGCCACGATTTCTTCGATGATCTTGCCGGGATCCTCTGATCGCGGATTGTCGGTGGTCACGATGACGCGATCCGCGAGTTGTGTGGCGACCCTTCCCATCTCCGGCCGTTTCAGATGATCTCGGTCCCCTCCACAGCCGAACACCACCGTTGTCCTGCCCGAGTGGCCGCTGCGATCCGAGAGGTCTCGAGCCGTGAGCAAGAGTTTCTCGAGTGCATCAGGAGTGTGAGCAAAGTCCACCACGACCACAGGCTTGTCGACAACATGGTCACCATCTTCAGGGTCTCGCCCAGTGGCGGTGATTACCTCGAAGCGCCCGGCAACGACTTCAACCTCGCCCAAGGCCCGGGCGATCCCGCAGGGGTCGTGACCCAACAGAAGGGCGGACTCTGCGGCTGCCAGAGCATTCGAAACGTTGTGTTCTCCCGGCATGGAGATTCGCACGACCTGATCGCGCCAACGAAACCGGCTGCCCAGCACGGTCATCACAAGGTCACTCACATCGTTCAGGGAGTATTCAACGACGGGGATCTCCGCTGCATCGGCCAGAAGGCGGCCCCTGACGTCGTCGACGTTGAGGACCGCTGTCTCGCTTACGCCAGGAGTGAAGAGTTTTGCCTTGGCCGCAAAGTAGTTCTCCCGGGTGCCGTGGAAATCGAGATGATCAGATCCAAGGTTTGTGAACACTCCGATCCTGAAATGGACCCGGGCCACACGTTCCAGTGTCAACGCGTGAGAACTGACCTCCATCACCACGGCTCCAACGCCGTCATCGCGCATGCCTGCCAGCTCGCGTTGCAGGTCGGTGGACTCCGGAGTGGTCCGCTCACCGGTGAGCGTACCGATGATCTTCGTTCTGGTTCCGAGCGACTCCAGCACAACCGCAAGCATCACTGCCGTGGTGGTCTTGCCGTTGGTGCCCGTGATTCCCACGATCGCAAGCGAATCAGAGGGTCGTCCGTGGATCTCGGAAGCTGCAGCGGCCATGGCGAGGCGGGGCTCATCGACAAGCAGCTCCGGCACACCCAGTCCCAATGGCCGCGAGCACAGCAAAGCCGAGGCTCCAGCCTCGACGGCCTGAGCGGCGAACTCATGTCCGTCGGCCGTGGCGCCCGGTACGCAACAGAACAGAAGGCCCGGCCCGGCCCGCCTGGAATCGTGGGTGGCGTCCGTCAGAAGGACTTCTCCATCACCGTTCAGACGCGCACCGACCCGGCGGGCCAGGGTTCCGCAACGCATCTCATGGGTCATCGTTGCCTGATCCCGAAGATGTGGCAGAAGCACCGGATGTGGCCGGAGTCGAAGTCGAAGTTCCATCCACCGATTCGGCATCCGCGTCATGGCCGGACCCTGAGTCCGAATCGCCAGGTGAGGCGTTCGAGCCTGATTCCGGGTCGGCAATCCGATCCAGGGAACCACCGGCGGGCTCCGGGGCCAGGCCCGCCGGAACTGCTCGCTGGGGCCCGAGTGCCGATCCCGAATCGCCCGATGTGGGAACCACGCCGAGCTCGCGTATTGCGAGCCGAGCCAACTCGGCGAAGACCGGACCCGCCGCTGACGATCCGCTCAACCCATAGTCGACGTCTTCGAGAATCACGGTTATCGACACCTTCGGATCGTCAATCGGGAAGAAGCCGGTGAACGCCGCCATGTGATGGTAACGACCGTCACTCCACATGTATGCGTCATCCAGGCTGGTGCTCTCCGGCGCCACCATCCGACCGGTACCGGTCTTGCCTCCCACAGGGAACCCGGGGAGATCCCACTTCTTGCCTGTGCCGTCGGTTACCACGGCTCGCAGCGCAGTCTTGACCTGTCCGGCCGCGTCCGGAGGAACAACTCGGCGCTCTGGCGGGAGAACAGGTCGAAAGGGTTCCCCGGTGATGGGTTCGATCTCTTCCACAAGTCGGGGTGGAACCCATACCCCGTCATTGGCGATCACGTTGTATGCCGACCACAACTGCACAGCGGTTGCGGACTGACGTGATCCGATCGCGGTGGCGGCAAGGTCTGGTCCACTCCACTCGTCGACAGATGGAAGCAATCCCGCTGATTCCGCCGGGCTGACACCGGTCTTTTCTCCGAACCCGAATTCCTTCAGTGCGTCGTGCAGACGCTCGCGGCCCAAGGTCTCAGCGATGTGGATCGTTCCCACATTTGAACTCTGTGCGAGGATTTGCTCAACCGTCATGGGCCTTCTCGGGTGAGGGTCGTGGTCGGTGAACGTCCGGTCGTAGGACTGATAGAAGTCGGCCACCTCGAAAGTGGTGTTCAGGTCCACGTTTCCATCCTCGATGGCGGCCGCCACCGGCACGAGTTTGAACACCGAACCGGCCTGGTAGGCGTCGGCGAACGGCTTCGGACTCTCGGCCAATTCGATTTCGCCGCTTTCCGGATCCCGCGAGACACCGGCCGCGACCAGCAATTCGCCCGTGCCGGGTCGGCCGACGATTGCCACGCCTCCCGCAGCACCTGCCCGGCCAACCCCCGCGAGGAGAGCCTTCTCCGCCTCGTACTGAAGGTTCCGGTCGAGTGACAGACGCACAGTGGCGCCCTGCTGCGCCTTCTCGACAACCGATTCCGTACCGGGAATCACGGATCCGTCGTCTCCGACCTCCTGGGACTCCAGACCGGGTTCACCCTTCAGGTACTCATCGTACTGGCGTTCCACACCGGCGTTGGGTCCCGGACCATCATCGGAAATGGTGCCCAGCACCCGCAACCCTGATTCCCCGGACGGGTGAGCCCGTTCAGACGAACTCTCGAAGTTGAGCGCAGGCAGCAGTCC
>JAHRAZ010000046.1 GCA_020027475.1 Microthrixaceae bacterium | reverse complement strand
TCAAAGGCCACAGCCGCCGTGCAAGGTCCGAGGCTCGTTCGCGCCCGGACAGTTCCTCGGCCGTGCCGGCGAGTTTCTGGTGTCGCCTTACGACCCCGGCAAACAGGCCACCAATTGCGCCAGTGGTGATGAGCGCAACAGCGGGTCTCCAGACCTGGTCGCGGGGATACGCCCCGACCATGAACAGGGTCAGGTTCGCCTCCACTACTTCCCAGCGCCCGGTTATGAAGATGAAGCGCCCCACCCGCCACAAGACGTAGCTGGTGATGATCCCGGCGAGGATCGTGATTGCGGAGTCGAAAGGCGTGCGAAACAGATGCTTGCGGGCCCATGTCGCCGAGGTGGGAGAGCGAAGTGTGGTTGTCATTTCTCAACCAGGGCCATGCGGCGGTTGATGAAGTTCACGAACTGCGAGATCACCAGTGACCCGATGAGGTAGAGCACCATCAGGAGTGCATAGGCAGGAACGGCCGGCTGGCCGTTGCCGACCGCGGTCAGGGTGACCTTGGTGAGTTCGAAGTAGCTGATGACAACTGCAAGGGAGGAGTTCTTGAACAAGTTGAGGTACTGGTTTCCGAGTGGTGGGATCGCAATGCGCATCGCCTGGGGCAGAACCACATTGACCATGGCCTGAGTGCCATTGAGCGCCAGGGCATCAGCGGCCTCGGTCTGGCCCTTGGGAACCGCCTGGATCGAGCCGCGCACGATTTCGGCTATGTGGCTTGCCGTATAGAGGGTGAGCGCGAGGAGCAGCGCCAGGTATTCCGGGGTCATGGCCATTCCGCCGGTGAGCTGTCCATCGGTCAGTACGGGGGTCGTCACGGTGAGTCCCCCGATGACCCAGATGCTGATGGCGCCAAACGCGAAGCCGCCAAGTGTCCACCAAAGCGCACCGGCTGGTTTGCCAGTGCGTTCGGAGCGCCCCTGGCGCCATTTGGACACGGCCCACGCAGCGATCATCCCTCCCAGCAACGTGAGCAGCATCCATATCGCGCTGCCCTCGAACCATGGGACGGCCACGGCGCGATTGGATATGACCGCAACATTGTCGAATCCCCATGCGTTCTCGATGCGGGGAAACACCGACAGCACCAGCGCCAGGTAGGTGAAGGTCAGGAGCACGAGAAGCGGAATGTTGCGCACTGTTTCGACGTAGACGGTGGCTGCCTTGGACAGCAACCAGTTGCCCGACAGCCTGGCGATGCCGATCAGTACGCCGAGGATCGTGGCCAGGACGATGCCAACCACAACCACGTAGATCGTGTTGCGAATTCCAACGAGTGTCGCGTCTGCCACGCTTTGAGCCGGCTTGAAGTCGCTGCCGGCGATGGGGAAGTTGGCGGGTTGATCCAGGTACTCGAACCCGGTGGGGATTCCGAGGGTTTCGCTGTTGTGCTGGAAGTTCCGGATAAGCCAGGCAACAAATCCCACGACCGCGACGAACACCGCGATCTGGATTACCCATCCGAGCACGCGTACGTCGCGCCAAAACGGCGGTCGATCATTCTGCTTCGTTTCTTCGGAGGGCCGCGTTGCCGTCATGAATCCCCTGGCGTAGAACTCAGACGGGGCCGGCGCATCAATGCGCCGGCCCCGTCTGTTGGTTCAGCTACGGACTAGCGGTAAGGCGGTGCGTAGAGCTGGCCGCCGTCACCAAACAGCGTGTTGAGGTCACGAGCAAGCCCGAGGGGAGCGATGTGCTCCTCGTAGATCTCGCCGTAGTTACCGACCTGCTTGACGATCTGGTAGTTGAAGTCATCAGGCAGACCGAGGCCGGGGTTGAACGTTGTCCCCTCAACTTCTTGACCCAGGAAGGAGAGGATGGCCAGGTCATCCGAGGTGAGGAAATCGTCCACGTTCTCGGAAGTGATTCCGAACTCCTCGGCCTGGATCGTGGCGAAGACGGCCCAGTCGACTGCCTGTGCCCACGATGACTGTCCATCGATCACCGCTGGAGCGAGTGGCTCCTTTGAGAAGGACCCGTCCAGAATTGTGAGAGCGTCGGGACCGTCGGGATACTCCGAGCGCAGTCCGACGAGCTGGGCGCCATCGGAGGTCCAACCGTCACAGCGACCGGCCTGGAATGCTTCCTGAAGGAGGTCAGTGTCATCGAAGGACAGAACCTCCGAGGGTGCTACGCCCAAGCGGGTGAACTCGGCGACGACGTTGCCTTCGCTGGTTGTGCCACTTGCGGAGCAGATCACCTTGCCGTCAAGAGCCTCGAGGTTCGTGAAGCCGCTGTCGCTGGCAACCATCATGCGCTGGCTGTCATAGAAGTTCGGCTGCAGGAATGTGGCACCTTCGCCACCGTCACGACCGGCAGTCCAAGTGGTGTTGCGCACCAGTACGTCAATCTCTCCCGACTGAAGTGCGGTGAAGCGATCGTCGGTCTCGAGATCCACGAACTCCGCCTTCTCTGAGTCCCCCAGAACGCCGGCGGCGATGGCTCGACAGAAATCGTTGTCGAAGCCGACGTGCTCGCCGTCATCGGTGAGGACCGCGAATCCGGGAAGCGCATCACGGGTGCCGCATTTGACAGAATCGGCAGCGATCACATCATCGAGCAGGTTGTCATCCTGAGTCAGCTCCACTGTGTCGTCAGTGTCACCACTGTCGCCATCGGATGCATCGTCGTCACTGGAACACGCGGATGCAATCAGCACCACCGCGAACATCAGGGCGATAACTCGCCACAATCGCTTACTCATCAGAAACCCCCGAAGGTCTGGTAGCCAGCGGCCCGGGATGGACCTCACTGTCAGCAAGCTAGGCGCCACTGACCGTCGGATCAAGGGATTCATTTGTGGACCAGCCATTTCGCCCTCGAGGCCGACTCTTGCGTCTCCAAGGCCCGCGATGCTCCAAGGGCCGCCTGGCACCCGCGTGAGGCCCTCGAAGCTCCACGGACCGTCCGACCCAGAGTTCTGTGATGGTCAGGTCGCGCAAAAACGCGACCTGACCATCACAAAACGGGTGGAAAGGGCCGGCGGCCGGCGGCCGGTGCGCTGCCGCTTCATAACCGTGAACTGGGAGCGCTCGGGTCAAGCTGCGATCGCGCGATCTTATCCGACTGGACTAAGTCTAGTCAAATGGTAGCCTCAGTCCATGTTGGTAAATGTTCACGAAGCCAAGACGCACCTGTCGCGACTGCTGGATCGGGTCGAGTCCGGCGAAGAGATCGTGGTCGGGCGCGCCGGCAAGCCGGTCGCACGCCTGATTCCCTACAGGCCGGACAAGTCGCCGAGGACTGCGGGAACCCTCAAAGGCAAGATCGTGATTGCCGGTGACTTCGATCAAACGCCCGAATCACTGATCGACGATTTCGAGGGCAACCAGTGAACCTGCTTCTGGATACTCACGTGGTGCTCTGGTGGTTGGCGGGCAGTGAAATCGGTTCCACTGCATCCACGGCCATCGCAGACCCCGAAAACGTCGTGTTGGTGAGTGCCGCCTCCATCTGGGAGATGTCGATCAAGTCCGCTTCGGGAAAGCTCACCGTCGACGGTGACATCCTCGGATCGGTGGCGGCCGAATTCGACTCGCTCGACATTTCGTTCGAGCATGCCCTGGCGGCCGGTGCGCTGCCGCTTCATCACCGTGATCCGTTCGATCGAATGCTCATCTCGCAGGCGGTCGTGGAGGAACTCACAGTTGTGACGAGAGATCCTGCATTCGAGCTCTATGACGTGGATGTCCTGGCCGCCTGAGTACTCGAACGTTTGTGAACTCCTCCGCCGGCTCGCCGAGGCCCGCCCAACCCGGATTGAAGGTCAGGATGTTGGAGTCGAACATGCCCTGGAATAGGCCGATCGCGTAGGTTCCGTTCGTGACGATCGTCCACGTCTCGCCATCGCCCGCGACCATCGTGAATCCGAGTTGTTCGTAGAAGTCCCGCGAGGCGGTCATGTCCGAAACGGCGAGGCTCACCGAGAATGTTCCTAGTTCCACGGGGCTTGCTTTGCTTGGCCGGCCTCTATTGGCGGACCGTCATTCCATGGCGGAGTTCTGTCAGTTTGACCCGACGGATTCATCCGGCACCGCGGGTCATCGGTCGTTGACCCTGCGTTCTGTGATGGTCAGGTCGCGCATAAACGCGACCTGACCATCACAGAACGGGTGGAACGGGTGGAAAGAACGAGGTCGCAGTGCTGAACGAGGACGCGGCAGAGGTCTCGTCTGTGCGGCAGAGGTCTCGTCTGTGCGGGAGAGGTCTCGTCGGTAATGTCTGATTCCATGGACAGCCAGATAGCACCGGTGGTCGAGGGCAATCCGTATCTCAGGGGCGTGCTGCACATGGTGATGTTCCCCATTTCGATCGTTGCGGGGATCGTCCTTGTCTGGACTGCTCCGACGCGGCCGGCCCGCATCAGCTCTGCGGTTTTCGCCGTGACTGCCGTGATGCTCTTCGGCGTTAGCGCCCTGCTCCATCGCGGGAACTGGTCACCCCGCACCGACGGGATCCTTCGGCGGATGGACCACGCCAACATCTACCTGATCATCGCCGGCACCTATACCCCGTTTGCCGTTCTCGCATTGCCACCGTCTGAAGGTCGCCTTCTATTGACGATCGTGTGGACCGGTGCACTGGCCGGCGTGATCTTCAGGGTGTTCTGGGTCGGTGCGCCGCGATGGTTGTACACATCCCTTTACGTCGTCGTTGGCTGGGTGGCGGTCTTCTTCCTCTCAGACCTGATCGAGGGAGCCGGGGTCGCAGCGGTGGTCCTCATATTCATCGGCGGCATCCTCTACAGCCTCGGGGCTGTCGTCTACGGCACGAAGTGGCCGAATCCGTTTCCCGGCACCTTCGGCTTCCACGAGGTGTTCCATGCGCTGACGATCGGAGCCTTCACTGCCCACTACATCGCCGTTTGGCTCGTGGTTCACCAGTAACTCGATGTGTGACGGGTTCGATCGTCACGCAAGCAACTGACAAGGAAGCGACACGGCGTGGTGAGGGTTCCCCGTAGGTGAGCCAGACCGATGAGTTCAATCCCCAGCAGGAGATCGAGAATCTGATCGAGGATCTGCGATCAAGTGATGCCGTTCCCGGGATACCGGTCGGGTCAACCGCACCGTTGTTCGAGCTGACGTCTGGCGCCGGTGAGACCGTCGCCCTACGTGACCAACTGTCGATGGGCCCGGTGGTGCTGGTGTTCTACCGGGGCGGCTGGTGTCCGTACTGTCACCTGCACCTGGCCGAGTTGCATGAGGCGCTTCAGGAGATCCGTTCCCTCGGCGCTTCTTTGATTGCGGTCAGCCCGCAACGACCCGATGACTCGCTGTCCCTGGCGGAGCTGCTCGAGTTGGGTTTCGAAGTGCTGAGCGACCCGGACCAACGTGTCATCCGCGACTACAACCTGCAGTTCGAGTTACCTGAGGCTCTGCATGACTGGTACAGCGGGATGGGCATGGGACTCGACGAGCAGAACGCGGACGGGACCTGGAACCTCCCTGTCCCCGTGACGTTTGTGCTCGACCGCACCGGAAACGTTGCGGCCGCCCACGTTGATCCGAACTACCGGGAACGCATGAGCGCTGAGGCGGTGCTCGACGTACTGCGGCAATTGCAATGACTTCCGCGTTGAACTCGGCGATGTATTCGACGATGAATTGCGCTTGTCGGGTTGCATCCGGGCGGTTGCGGTTGGAGTGAGTTCCGCGCTTCGGCTCACATCCGGCCGGCTGCGGTTGCAGTGAGCTCAGCTCTTCGGCTCACATCCGCACGGTTGGAGTTCCATGCTCCGCGAGTGCGTGGCCCGCAAGGTGGTCGAAGGTAGGGTGCGTCCTTGGCTGACGGGTGGGTCGACGAGTGGGTTGACGAGTGGCTCGACTCAGAGGACCTTTCCGACTTCGAGCGCGAAGTGGCACAGGTTCTGGTTTCGCTCGGACCCGGGGAGATCACCACCTACGGCGAGGTCGCCCTGGAGGCCGGTCACCCGGGAGCAGCCCGAGCTGTCGGGTCGTTCCTGAGCCGTGCTCCCTCCGGTGTCTTCCCTTGGTGGCGGGTGGTGCCCGCCAGCGGCCGGCTGGTTTCCGGTGCGCCGCACGAGCAGGCGGAACTCCTGCGGGCCGAAGGTGTGGAGGTGACAGGCGACCGGGTTCGTCCGATGGCGTGATCCTGGGCCAACCAGACCTAGGACTCTGGCCACCAGCTCGGTCGATCCACCCCTTTCCGGGTCATCGGTTGTTTGTTGATGGGGCAACGGTGGGCTATTGCTGGGTAGCCAGCCCAGCCAGATCGTCGCGTTTGTTCCAATAGCGCTGAACGAAACGTGGGCGCTCGTCCACGTTGGATCCACCGAGTTGGTCAAGGCACCGTTCGATGAGGTGTTGGTGTTCGGCAAACGCCTCGGAACTCTGCGGAGGGTCCGCCAACCAGGCTGATTCAAGAGCATCGCGTTCGGCGGTGATCTTGGGCGCCAGCCGCTGGGGATCCTGCATCACCAGCCGGTGGAGTCGTTCATGGGTCCACCACAATGAGTTGTCGGCGGTTCCGCCGGGGAGCGGGCCGAGTTCGACCGGGTCAGACACACTCACCGGTTTGAAAAGGCTCAGACATGGCGACGAGGTGGCGGTCGCCCAATGTTGATTGCCGTCAGGGCTGAGACGCGAAACCCAACTCGCTGTGCTGAGAGAAGACACGATCTCGCTTCCGCCGTGCATGCACGCCATTCCAAGGGTGCCGTTCAGCCGCCGGTAGGTCGGCCAGGCGTCTCCTGCGTGATCGCGCAGGATCTGCATCAACGAAGCGGGCCCGTCGGCCTCTGTGGCACAGCTCTGGGTTCTCCTCTGGCGGGTCTTTGCCGCCGCCACGGCGGTCTTGAGCCGGTCCGCATGGGCTTTGGCAAATCCCGGAATCGTGAGGCCGTTGGAGATGCTGCGTGCCCCATCGATCCTTTCATCTGCCCAATCGGTGCCAGCCGTTTCCAGCACAAATGCGCCGTGCGGGTCGGCGATGATGAAACTGCTGAAGTAGGAGAACGTCGGGTCCTCGAATCCGCATCCGCCACCTTGGCCGTGTGCATCGATCAACTCCGTGATGACCTTTGTTGCCTCTTCGGCCGTGCGGGAGCGCTCAAGAGCGAGTCGGAGCAGATCCATTCCCGTGAGTCCGGTCTCGGGAGCCTTCTCTCGGGTGAGAACCGCTTCGTTGCCTATCACGACGCCGTGTTCGTTCGTTCCCATCTCGGCGCCCCACATCCAGAACGGCCGGCTCAGCAACACGGCATTGGTCTGCGCAACTTGGGGAATTTCGATGTGAGTACATCGCAGCGATGCCCCGGCGGCGTGCGTTTCGCGTTCCTGCCAGTCCAGCACCTGGGCTTCGTTGGGATCGCGGTCGGAGTTCTTCGCGAACAACACGCCACTTTCGGAAACGACTGCAATCGTGTCGCACAT
>JAHRAZ010000039.1 GCA_020027475.1 Microthrixaceae bacterium | reverse complement strand
GAGACCTGGCCCGGACGTATCTCGAGATTTTCGATCGGTTGGCACTGATGGTGGCCAATGGTGAGTTTCCGTTTCACGACGAAGAAGTTCTCTCGGCCGGCGCGCCGCGCGTCGGCGACGGCGTAGCCGTCGTGGATGCCACCGGCAGGGTCACCTTCGCCTCGCCCAATGCCGTCTCCTCGCTGCGCCGACTCGGTGCCACAGGCGCAATCCAGGGTGAGTTGGCGTCCAACCTTGGTCCGGGCGGCAATTCCATATATCGGGCCTTTTTCACCGCTCAGCCGGCCATTGAAGACATCGAGCAGGGTGATACAGCGGTGGTCTCGCGTTGTATTCCCCTCCTGAAGGACGGTCGGGTCGACGGCGCTGTCGTCCTGATGAGGGACGTCACCGAACTTCGCAGTCGTGACCGACTGCTCATCTCCAAGGATGCAACAATCCGCGAGATTCATCACCGGGTGAAAAACAATCTGCAGACCATCTCCTCATTGCTGCGATTGCAGGGCCGTCGGTTGAACGAACCCTCTGCCAAGGCTGCGATCGAGGAGTCGGTCCGTCGTATTGGTTCGATTGCGCTCGTTCATGAAACGCTGTCCCGCTCCACCGGCGACGAGGTTGATCTGGATTCGATCGTTCGGCCGCTGATCCGGATGGTCGAGGAAGGGTTGACGTCTCCGGAGAGGCCACTGAAGATCGAACTGGTGGGTGCAGCCGGCAAGTTGGCGTCGCCTGAGGCGACGTCGCTCGCCGTGGTACTCACCGAACTGCTCCAGAACGTCATGGACCACGCGTATCCTCCGGGAACGCTGGAGGCAGGGGAAACCGGAGTGGTCCGCGTCGAGTTGACGCATGATCCCGACAGCATCGTGTTGGTGGTGAGGGACAACGGTGTGGGTCCACAGACTCCGCCGGACGACGGCCGTCCGCAGAGCTTGGGTCTGTCAATAGTGCACGGACTTGTGTCCGATCTTCAGGGCACCATCGATTTCGGTGCTGCCGACGGGCCACCCGGGCGGCCGGGGACCCAGATCGTGTTGCGGATCCCGGTCCTTCGAGAGGGCTGACGCTTCATTTCGCACGCTCGGCGGGGAGCAGGTTCCTGGCAGCGGCGCCGATTCGATCGCAAAGGTACAGAACCGTGCCGCCCCGGGACAGTCGCCGGCCATGAGCGGCCGGGTCCGCGGATCAAAGGAGCGGCCGAAAGGCGGAAAAATGCGAAACGGCTCCCGGAGGAGCCATTTCATCACTTGCGGATCGACTGAGAGCGGTTCGGGTGATCGAACCGCTGTGGATCAAGAAGCAGCGGCGGCGCGACGGGCGCGGGCGGCGAGTGCCCGGCGGATCTGACGACGCTCTTCTTCGGAACTTCCGCCCCAGACACCAGAGTCCTGGTTTGTTCCGACGGCGAATTCCAGGCAGGGGTCCTTGACCTCGCACGTTTCGCAAACGGCCTTGGCGGCAGCGATCTGCTCCAGAGCCGGCCCCGTGGTGCCCACGGGGAAGAAGAGTGCAGGGTCAGTGTCACGACAGGCGGATTGTGCACGCCAGTCGTCGCTTGCTATGTCAAGGCTGCGGCTTGATGTCAGGGCCACGATTTCTCCGATGGTTTGTTGTTGTAGCCGACACACGCGCTCTGCGCGGAGGGCAGTATGTGTCGGTGTCTGCTAAAGATGTACCGAATCCGGCAGGTTTCCCGCGGCTGCTGGGAACTTGTGAATTCGTGAACAAGCAAAAGGTACCTGTGACCACTCACCGTGTAAAGGGATAGTTTGCGAAAAGATGTCAAATTGTGTACATCCACTCATAATCGCTCACAGGGGAGCTTCGGCAGATTACCCTGAAAACACCCGAGATGCCTTTGTCGGGGCAGGAATACAGGGTTCCGACTGGGTCGAATTGGATGTCCGACTGGCTTCCGACGGAGCCCTTATCGTAAACCACGATCCGTGGTATCACGATTTGCGAATGGTATGGGACACTCCATCGTCGGAACGTCCGGTGGAATCGCTTCTGTTAGCGGAGGCGATCCACATTTGCGCAACCTACCCAGAACATCCGATGGGAATAAACGTCGAGATCAAGGGACCGAGCGAGGACCTGGATGACAACCACGATCACTACCGCAACGCAATCGTGGAAAGAAGTTTGGCCGCGATTGATGAAGTCTCTCGGAGCATCAGTTCGAGCTCGGTTGGTGCGAGCTCGAGTGACGTAGTGCGAATTCTGATCTCCAGTTTCGACCGCGAGATCGTTGATCTAGTGCGCGAGTTGGGCGGTCCGGCGACCTCGCTGCTGTTGCTGGATGACCTTTCCGATGCCGAGTTGCTTCAGGTTTGCGAGCAGGGTCATACCGCGGTCAACCCGGTGGAGCGAGTTGTCACGCCGGAATTCATGAAGCGTTGTGCGGGCGTGGGGTTGTCGGTGAATGTCTGGACCGTGGATGATCCGCAACGACTTCGTGAACTTGCCGAGATGTGCGTAGACGGCGTTGTCACCAACGTTCCGGCTGTCGCTCGTGACGCAATCTCCACAACCTGGGAGTAGCAACCGGTCCAGGGATTGATGAAGACCGGCCCATGTTGTCTTGCCTGGGTCAACCGATCTGAGTTTGTCACCGGGCAGCAAGTTTTGTCAGAATCATGGCCATGAACATCGTGGTGTGCGTGAAGCAGATCCCTGACCCGGCAGACCCGGGTGAGCTGGATCCCAACACAAAAACCCTCAAGCGGGATGTGAAACTGATTCTGGATGAGGCTGACTCATACGGCGTCGAGATGGCACTTCAGCTTGTGGACGCAGCCGGAGGCGGCGAGGTGACCCTCGTGTCGATGGCTCCCGACGATGAGGTCGGCGGCATACGCACCGCCCTCGCGATGGGTGCTGCCAAAGCCGTTCTGGTGAGTGATGAGGCTCTTGTCGGTTCCGACGCATTGGGCACCGCAAAGGTGCTTGCCAAGGCGATCGAACGTGCCGGAGACGCAGATCTGGTCATCACGGCCACCGAGTCCTCCGACGGCTACACCGGGACTGTGCCGGAGCAGGTGGCCGAGCTTCTCGGACTGCCTTCCATCACCTTCGCCAAGTCGATCGAAGTCGACGGCAACACTATCAAGGTGAAGCGTCAGACCGAGGCCGGATACGACGATGTCGAAGCTCCCACCCCAGCAGTGATCTCGGTTACCGCCGGCGTTGTTGAGCCTCGGTACCCCTCTTTCAAGGGCATCATGGCCGCCAAGTCGAAGCCGGTTGACGAGGTCACGGTTGCGGACCTCGGCCTGGACGCAGATGCCGTCGGATGGGCGGGCGCCCGCCAGGAGATCGTTGAGATCGCCACGGCGGAAACTCGTGAGGCCGGAACAATCATCGAGGACGAGGGCGAAGGTTATGCCCAGATAGTCGACTTCCTGGCCGACTTGAAAGTCATCTGAGCAGACACCGAGAAGGGATCAATTCATGACCATTTCCAAGATCTGGGTGTTCGCAGAAGCCACTGAAGGCAATGCAACCACCACAACACTTGAAATGCTGGCCAAAGCCGGCGAGCTGGCCGACACGGTTGAGTGTGTAACCGCAGCGGGTGCCGATCTGGCAACCGAACTGGGAGCACATGGCGCCTCCAAGGTGTTCACCGTGGCCGGAACCGATGACAAACTCCAGGGTCCGGCGGTGTCTTCGGCCATTGCCAACGCCGTGGAGTCCGGCACCGGTCCCGACGCGATTCTGATCGCCACGAGCTACTCCGGCCGCGATGTTGCCGGGCGACTGTCGGTGAAGCTGGACGCTCCCGTGATCACCAATGTGGTGGACCTGGTGGAGAGCGACGGCGCCCTTGCCGGTGTCGAGCCGGTGTTCGGTGGAACCCAGGACGTAATCACCAAGTTCACCAGCGACAAGGTCGACATCTTCCTGGTTCGCCCGAAGTCCTTCGCCGCCGCGGAGGATCCATCGGGAGCAGCAGCGGACACCGAGGAACTCGCTGCGGGCGACTTGGGCAACACCGGCACAGCCGTGGTGACCAACCGCTTCGTCGAGGAGCAGTCCGGCCCATCCCTGGATGACGCCGCGGTGGTTGTTTCTGGCGGTCGTGGACTGGGCGAGGAAGCCAAGTTCGAGATGATCGAAGAACTCGCCAGGCTCGTTGGCGGCGCACCGGGCGCGTCCCGCGCGATCGTTGACGCCGGCTGGGTGCCATACTCCTACCAGGTCGGTCAGACCGGCAAGGTTGTGAAGCCGACGGTCTACATCGCTGCCGGCATTTCCGGTGCCACCCAGCACCTCGTGGGCATGAAGGGTTCCAAGAACATCGTGGCGATCAACAAGGATCCCGAAGCTCCGATCTTCTCGGTGGCCGACTTGGGAATCATTGGTGACGTCCACAAGGTGATCCCGGCTCTGATCGAGGCGATCAAGAACCGCTGACACTCGAAGCGGTTTCTTCCGCAGGCACTTCTGAACGGCTCCCTGGATGTCAGGGGGCCGTTCTGTATTTCATGCACGCTCGTCCTCCCTCTGCGGACATTTGCCATGGAACCTCGCCGGCCCGCAGAACTCTGTGGGGTCGGGTGGCGTGAGGCACAATGGAGACCCAATTCGGGGAGTGATGTGACAGAGATCTGGAGCAACTGGGCAGGAAACCAGCGGGCGAGGGTGCAGCTGGCAAGACCAACCACTGAATCCGAGCTCGTCGGGTTGGTGAAACAGGCTGCCGAGCGTGGGCAGACAGTGAGCGCCGTGGGTGCGGGCCATTCCTTCACCGACGCGGCACTCAGTGATGCGGTGCTGCTGTCGCTCGAGAACTACGACCGAATTCTCTCGGTTGATCCGCAACAGTTGACTGTCACGGTGCAGGCTGGTGCCCGGCTTCATGACATCTCCGAATTTCTGTGGAGTCGGGGACTCGCCTTCGAGAATCTCGGTGACATTGATGTTCAGAGCCTGGCCGGGGCGAGTTCCACTGCCACTCACGGTACGGGCCTCCGGTTCCGCAATGTTTCCTCGGGGATCCTGGGCATGCGGGTCATCACCGGCGACGGCTCAATAGTTGACTGTGACGCAGAGCACGATACGGATGTCTGGAGTGCCGCTCGAGTTGGTGTTGGTGCACTGGGTTTGATCTCGACCATCACCATGCGCGTGATTCCTGCGTTCAACCTGCGGGCAGTCGAGGAATCCCGGCGCCTGGAGGAGGTGATGGAGGGCTTCGACGATCTGGTGGCATCCAATGACCACTACGAGTTCTTCTACGTCCCCCACACCGCTTGGACGATGACCAAGTCCAATCAACGCAATCACGATGATCCGGAACCACGGTCGGGATTCCAGGAATGGCTCCAGGAGGCATTCCTGGCCAACCGCTTGTTCGGAGCTGTCAATCGGGTGGCGGCTGCTCAGCCCAAACTCGTGCCTCAGATGGCGCGGTTCGTGCCGTCGTCCGGCCGTGTGGAGTACAACGACCGTTCGTATCGGGTCTTCGCCACACCACGAAGTGTCCGATTTCTCGAGATGGAGTATGCGATACCGCTGGAATCAACCATGCAGGCACTGCTTGAGGTGAAAGGGTGGATAGACCGCACGGGGACACCCACCATGTTTCCCATCGAGGTGCGAGCCGTGAGTGGCGATGACATTCCCCTGTCAACCGCGTTCGGCCGAAGCACCGGCTACATAGCCGTACACGTCTTCAAGGGGACACCACATGAGCGTTACTTCCACGCGGTCGAGGCCATCATGAAGGCTCACGGTGGTCGTCCCCATTGGGGGAAACTCCATTACCGAACGTATGTGGACCTGGCGAGCGCCTATCCCGAGTGGGAGGCATTCCAATCCGTGCGGAGGCGCCTGGATCCCACCGGGATCTTCCAGAACTCTTACGCCAACAGGGTCCTCGGTCCCCTGAATCCCTGAGTCGCCTTGAGCATGTGGCTGGAACCTGAGGGTGGAGTGCCTCCGCTCAGAAGGTCGCCACTTCCACTGGCAAGGTGGAGTCGAAGAGGGAGCCGTTGCCGAGTTGGCCATAGTTGTTCCAGCCCCAGCAGGTGGCACCGGAAGCGGTGATGGCGCAGGAGTGATGCAGGCCGGCGCTGACCTGTGAGCCGGTCACCACCGAGGCCACCGCGGTGGGAACCACTGAGTCGGTAACGGTGCCGTTTCCGAGCTGGCCCCAGCTATTGCGTCCCCAACACACGGCGAAGCCGTTGGAACGGGTAGCACAGGATTGATTGCCGCCGGCCGATACATCTGCGGCGTCCACCAGACCCGACACAGCAACCGGGATCGATGAGTTGATCACACCGCCATCACCGAGCTGGCCGTGGCTATTTGATCCCCAGCAGTTGACAGCGAGCGTGTCGAGCGTGGCGCATGTGTGGTTCCAGCCACCCGACAACTCCGTGACTCCGGTGAGGGAGCCAACAACCACCGGGCTGGCCGAGTTGGTCGTGGTGCCATCACCGAGCTGACCTGAGGCATTGGCACCCCAGCAGTTGACGGTGTTGTCGCTGAGAAGCGCGCAACTGTGTGAACCCCCGGTGGTGATCCCGACGGCAGTGGTGATTCCGGGGACTGTCACAGGCGTCAGGGAATCGGTTGTGGTGCCATCGCCGAGCTGACCGACTCCGTTGTCGCCCCAGCAGGAGACGGTGTTGTCGGAGAGAACTGCACAGGTGTGATGGCGGCCGCCAGCCACCGCTGTGGCCGTGGAGATCCCCGCAACCGCGAGTGGCAGATTGGAGTCAAGCTTGGTGCCGTCACCCAACTGGCCGGCAGTGTTGCGACCCCAGCAGTTGATCGTATTGTCAGCCAGAAGCGCACAGGAGTGCGACCAGCCGGTGGCGACCTGGGTTGCGGTTGTGATGTTCTTCACCTTCACCGGACGGACTGCGTCGTTGTTGGTGCCAAAGCCAAGCTGGCCGTAGTTGTTGTCGCCCCAGCAACGAACAGAGTCATCGTCGGCCCTGGCGCACGTGTGGTAGGCGCCTGAGGAGATTTCGACGGCTTCCACCTGGATGCCGCCGACCAGAACCGGAGTGGCCGAGTCGGTAGTGGTGCCGTTGCCCAACTGCCCGACAGGGTTGGCTCCCCAGCATTCGGTTGAGTTGTCTGTCAGGACGGCACAGCTATGTGCATCACCGACAGCGGGTGCCGAGGCGTTCACAAGACCAGTGACGGGTACCGGGGTCGGGGAGTCGGTGGTGGTGCCGTCACCCAACTGACCGGCAGTGTTGGCGCCCCAACAGCTTGCCGTGCCGTCATTGAGTACTGCGCAACTGTGTGCGGCGGAGCCGGCCACGCTGGTGGCAGTGGTGATGCCAGTTACGGTCACGGCGAGGTTGGAGTCGATGATGGTTCCATCACCGAGCTGTCCGGCAGCGTTGGCTCCCCAGCAGCTCACGGTGTTGTCGGTGTTGGCGGTGCAGGTGTGGTTGGTGCCGGTTGCAACAGTGCGTGCCGTGCTCACGCCGGTGGATGTCACCGGCGTGTTCGCTGCGGTGTTTGTGCCGTCGCCGAGTTGTCCGAGGGCGTTGTCGCCCCAACAGCTCACGGTGTTGTCGGTGTTTGCGGTGCAGGTGTGGTTGTCACCGGAACTGATCTCGGTGGCGTTGGCGACCGCGGTGACAGCTACTGCCGTCGGTGAGGCCGTGTTCGTGCCGTCGCCGAGTTGTCCGAGGGTGTTGTCACCCCAGCAGAGAACCGAACCGCCCTCGATGAGTGCGCAGCTGTGGGTCAGACCGGCCGACACGTCGAGGGCGTTGGTCACCCCAGCTACCCCAATTGGAATCCTGGAGTTCGTTGTTCCTCCGAACCCGAGTTCTCCGGATTGGCCGATTCCCCAGCAAGCAACCGTTTTGTCTTCAAGGACCGCACAAGCGTGGGTTTCTCCCGCAGCAACCGATGTTGCGCCCGTGATGTCCCTCACGTTTACGGGCAACGAGGCATCATTGACAGTGCCGTTGCCCAACTGCGCGGCAGAATTGTCGCCCCAACACTGGATGGAACCGTCTCCCTGCACGGAGCAGGAGTAGGCGCCGGCCGAAGCGATCGCGCTGGTCAGGTGTCCGCCGCCGACCACCACGGGTACCAGAGAAGCTGTGTTGGTGCCGTTGCCAAGCTGGCCCGATGTGTTGTCGCCCCAGCACTTCACGGAACTGGATCCGAATCCGGTCGCGAGCAGGGCACAGCCGTGGCCCACTCCCGCCGCAACATCAACGGCATTCGTGATGCCGCTCACTGTCTTGGGAACCGTGCTCGGGCTCGTGGTGCCGTCACCCAACTGTCCGTCAGCGTTGTCGCCCCAGCACTTGAGGATCCGAGCGTCGAGGGTTGCGCACGTGTGGCTCCCTCCAGCTGCAACGGAGTTCGCTGTGATGAGACCGCTCACCGGAACTGGAACGTTGGAGGCGGTGGTCGTGCCGTTGCCCAACTGTCCGGCAGCGTTGTCGCCCCAGCAGTTGACCGCCTTGGTGTCCAGTAGGGCGCAGGTGTGATTTGGTGCGGAGGTGAGACTGGTGACTCCGGTGATGCCAACGACCGGTACTGCCAGTGACGAGTCGGTGTTGGTTCCGTCGCCCAGAGTTCCGAGCGTGTTGCGGCCGAAACAGGACACGGTGCCGCCCGTCAATTGAGCACAGGTGTGAAGTACGCCCGTAACCACTCCCACGGCATCGGTGATGAGTGAAGCGGGACCGGGGACGGTTCGATCGATCTTTGTACCGTCGCCGAGCTGGCCGAATCCGTTGTAACCCCAGCAGTTCACGGTCCCGTCGTCCAAGACGGCGCATGCGTGTGTTATCCCAACCGCCACGTCAGTTGCTCCGGATACTCCGGCCGCCTGTGTGGGTAGCAGGGCGTCGATCTTGGTTCCGTCCCCGATCTGGCCAAACGCGTTGTAGCCCCAACAGTTGACCGTTTCGTCTTCGAGGACGGCGCAGGTTGTGTCACCGCCTGCGCTGATTGAGGTGGCGGTGGTCAAACCCGGAACTGACCGGGGGATGTTCGATGCCGTGGTGCTGTTGTCGCCGAGTTGACCCGAGTCGTTCTTGCCCCAGCAGGACACTCGGCCATCTGTGAGTTCACATGCGTGGTCGGACCCGGCCACCACTTCGGCACCCACTGGTGCGGGAGGAGGTCCAGGATCGGTTTTCGGCGTGGTTGTACATGCAGCGGCCACGAGCCCCACCACTGCCGCGACAACGATCATGCTCCTACGTGTGGTCATACCCCGCATCGCCATATCCCCCTGAGGCACAGCCTCAAATCTTCGTCTCTTCGCCGCCGTGATCGTAGCCCGACCGGCTGGATCATGTCAGAACCACGACCCGATCTGATGGGCGATTCTGCCCACTGAAGCCGATCCGGGTGGTAGCCCGGGTGGCAACCATTGTGACGATGCCCGTCCCGTCGGACTATTCCGACCGGTCGGTGGCATCGAGTACCCAGGCAAGCCCGTCGTCGGGATCCTCCACGGTGAGCCTGCACTCCCATCCGGCGGTGGGCGCAGGTTCGGCCCAGACTCCAAAGATGAGTCGCTCGGCTTCGATGCCGGGATCGACCGGCCAGTCGTCTTCGGCAGCGGTGAGCACGGCGAGAGTCCACCAGACTTCGAACCGCCCGCTGGCTGCACCCCTTCTCCGGCCCTGCGATCCGCCGCTGGCCGCGGCCCAACCGAGAATCTCGGCGTATTCGGTGACCGTGCTTTCCCGCCAGAGCAGTTGGCCAAGGCCCAACGAGCCAAGTGCGTTCGCCGTGGTCCCGGCAACGCCGAGCGACCGCACGGTTCCGTCCGACTTGGTGGACCAGTGGGCCACCGCCGCATGAAGCGCAGCCGACGCGTCCCAAGCCTGCGGAGACTCGACTCCTGATTCGGCCGGCGGTGCCGCCGTGGTTGCCGGGTGCGCATCTGGAGCGTCATCGGTAACTCCGGTATCGGAATAGGTGGCCAATGTGTAGCCGGGTTCCCAGTTGGAGAGAACTCCCGGAATCTCATCCCCGCAGTCCGCGTCCGGCACGTTCTCGCCGCGCGTTGTCCGCTCCTGGGCCACCAGAGCCCGTTTCGCGGAGGCCGGCAGGTGAGGGGAAAGGTCAGTCCACTTGTGCTTCTGGGCGATCACCTCCGTGAGCGGACCGGGAGCCAGGTAGCCGGACTGGTCGGTAATGGCCATTGCCGCGGAGTCAGCGGGAGCATCGAGCGCGATCCGGTACTCTGCATAGGAGGCGGCCGGCCACAGTTGGTGGCCGCGTTCGATGGCTTTGCGTGCCCGCTCGCCGACGACTTGGACGCCGTTCCAGTCATTCTTGTCGCAGCGACGATCGATCTCCCGCAGGAGTTCGTCCAGGTCGCCGATTGACAGCCACCGGTCGAGATCCGTCTGACCGCTCATTCGGGACGGCTCCCGCGAGAACTGATCATATGAGAGGCCAGGGAATCCGTCGGCCGCCCGGGTCTTGCGGGAATCGGCCGTCGACGAGAAGTCCCGACAGGCGGGATCCGATCGCATCGATCTCGATCTGATCCAACCAGCGCGCGAGACGAACAGGAACGCCGTCGGCCAAGAGTCGACTGAGGGGTTCGAGAACCTCGGGTGCGATCACTTCACCACCGAAATCCCAGATCACGGTTCGCAGCTTGAATTCCGCGTGAAAGCTGAGTCCGTTGTCTATGGCCCAGATGTGGTCCTCGCCATCTATGAGGCAGTGACCGGACTTCCGGTCTGTGGAGTTGGCCACCAGATCAAGGGCACACAATCTCCGGAATGCCTGACCAAGTTGTGGATCAGCGGGATCCCTGAGTGTCAGGTAGTGATCCTCGAAGCGGGCCGGCACGAAGGCTTGGAGGGATCCCTTGCCGCCATCTGGAGTTCCAGCGGTGGCGACCGTGGGAGGGACAAGGCCGAAACCGAGGATCTCGGAGAGTTCCCACATGGCGATCTCCCGCTTCCAGAGTCCGTTGGGGAAGTCCCACAACGGCCGTTCCGCTGCGGCGGGTTTGTAGATCGCCGGTGCATGGAGATCTCCGTGACGAACCTGAACGTAGAACGTGCCGTTGGACGACCACGGCATCAGGCCGACCATCTCGATGTCGCCCGAGTCGAGCAGTTCGAGCATCTGCTGCGTTTGCCCGGGCCTGACATTGGCATCGTATGGAATCGCTTGCCGGGGATCGTTGTCGTCCATCTCAGTTCCAGCGGGGGCAGGCGTGGCCATCCGGATCCATCGGAGCGCCGCACAGTTGGCACGGAGGTCTACCACCGGCCATCAGTTCCTCGGCGGATTCGCCGAACGCGAGCGCTTGTGCGGGAGTGAGCGTGAACTCCGCCACTTCGAGGCCGAATTCGGAGTCCTGCTCGAACGGGTCCCCGCCAGAATCGACACCGGGACCATCCGGTTCCGGAATCTGTTCGGCTCGCACCACAATGAGTTTTGATTCCCCATCGACAGCCACGGACATCTCGCCTATCGCCCAAGCCGGCTCCACTGGTTCCAGCATGCCCAGGATGTCCCGGTCGGGTACGGAGGCGCCGAGTGAGCTGGCGATCTGAGTCAAGTAGCGCCCGAGTTGGCCTACCTGTTGCTTCTCGCACTTCAGGGAGAAGATGTCCGAACCCGAGCGGGCCTGAACATAGAACGTGCGGCCGCCGGGTTCGCCGATGGCTCCGGGCACGAAAGCCTCGATGCTTTCGAATCTGTCTTCGTCGCTCATGCGAGCTTCGTGTCTTTGAGACCGTCTCCGTTGGTGTTGACCGCCATCACGATCGGGCCTTCGGAGGTGAACATGATCACTGACGCCGAGCACGGTGAGATCACGAACCGCTGAAACATGTCGAGTGGTGTGCCACACGCCATGGCGACGGCAGCCTTGATCGTGTCTGCGTGGGAGACCGCCACGATCGTGTCGCCCCGATGGTGTTCGACGAGTGAGTTGACCTGGTCCCACATGCGGATCGCCATCTCACCGAAGGACTCACCCTTGGGGAACCGGAACAGGGAGGGATTTCGTTGCACGGTTTTCCATTCGGGCAGCTTGCGCAGCTTGTCCAGGGGTTGTCCGGTCCACTCGCCAAAGTCGCACTCGATCAGTCCATGACCGGTGCGGGTGCGGATTCCGCAGGCCTTGGCGATCGGGGAGGCAGTTTCCCTGGTCCGTTCCAGCGGCGAGGTGTAGACGGCGGCAACCCCCAGGTTGGAAAGCCTCATTCCCAGCCTTGTGGCCTGATCCTGACCTTCCGCAGACAGGTGAAGTCCAACGGTTCGGCCGGGCAGCACCTTGCCTGTGGTCTCGGTCAATCCATGGCGTACAAGCACCAGACGGGTTGACCTGTGTCGCTTTCTGGACTTGTCGGAGGGGTTCGCCATGAGCACCTGATCCTATTGGTGAATCGTGACAGACTCCGCATGTGATCATCGACCGGCGGACCGAACTGAACGCCTTGGCGGAACGTGTATCGCAGTGTCGGCAATGCCCTCGTTTGGTGCAGTGGCGTGAAGAGGTCGCCCGGGACAAGCGCAAGGCCTACAGGAACGAGACCTACTGGGGTCGGGGTGTACCCGGCTGGGGAGATCCGGCGGCGCGGATCATGGTGGTCGGGCTTGCCCCCGCGGCCCACGGCGCGAACAGAACTGGCCGAATGTTCACCGGTGACCGCTCGGGCGACTGGTTGTATCGCGCGATGTACCGGGCCGGTCTGGCTTCTCAGCCCGAGGCCACCGACCGCACTGATGGTCTTCGGCTTTTGTCATCCTGGGTGACCTCGCCGGTGAAATGTGCTCCGCCGGCGAACAAACCCACTTCTCTGGAGAGTGACAACTGCCGGCACTTTCTTCACGAGGAGTTGGAGCAACTCACCGACGTGCGGGTGCTGGTGGCTCTCGGCGGATTCGGGTATCGCCACACCGCCCGTGCGCTCGGATTGGCCAGGCCCCCAAAGTTTGCTCATGGCGTGGAAGCCGAGCTGCCGCAGGAGCGAACGCTCATCGGGAGTTATCACGTGAGTCAACAGAACACTTTCACGGGCCGACTCACCGAGGAGATGCTCGATTCGGTGTTCAGCCGCGCGATCGATGTTGCCGGGCTTTGATGATCTGGGCCCATATCCAACTGGTGCCCATATCCAACCGGTGACTGTCCACCTGATGACCGGATCTTCCCTGCTGGGTGCATCGTTGTCGGCCTGTGGCCCTAGGTTGTAACGGTGGCGAAGTCAGAGAACACCAATCCCGAAACTGGTTCCGCTGCGGATTCATCTCCGGCAGGTCCTGGTGCGGAAGTCGAGGGCGCCGCCGATTCCGGGATCGTCCCCGATCAGATCCCCGAACAGGGATCCGGACTGGACCTGACCAAGCAGATCATTGGCGGCATCCTCACGATCGCTGTGTTGGCGTTCGTGTTCCTCGGGATATTCCCCAAGTTCGCTGACTACGGCTCAGCCTGGAAATCCATACAGAACATGTCCGTGGGTGCAGTGGTGGCCCTGGCCGCCGCCACGATCATCAACATCGGCGTCTATGTCCTGCCCTACCAGGCTGCATTGCCGGGAATCGCGTACAGACCGGCGTTCGTGGTTCGCCAGACGTCCTTCATGATTTCCAATGTCATTCCTGCCGGTGGCGCCTTCGGCCTGGGCATTCAATACGCGATGTTGAGTGGGTACAACTTTGGTCCGGCCGAAACCACAACTGCCATCGCCGCCACCAGCATCTGGAACCTGATGGTCACACTCGGTCTGCCTGTCCTGGGCTTGGTGATGCTTGTCCTCACCGGCAATGTCACAGCCCAACTGGCGCTGGCGGCCGTGGCCGGGGTTGTGATCCTCGGACTCTTGATCGGTGCCCTTGCAGTGGTGCTGAGGAGCGACAAATGGGCTCACAAGATAGGCGGGTGGGGCGACTGGCTGGTTCTGCGCTTCAGGCCCTCTGCAGACCCGAAGTCAGCCACCGATGCACTCGTGAAACTCCGCGACACGGTCGCCGTGCTCGTCCAAACCGCATGGCAGAAACTGACGGTTACCAGCACCGCGCAGCAGCTTTGTCAGTTCTCGATTCTGGCGGTGGCCTTCTATGCGATTGCCGGCTCTGACGGAGGACTGAATCTGGCTGAGTTGTTCGCTGCATTCGCCATGGCCCGGTTGGCCGGTTTCATTCCCATCACGCCGGGTGGGCTGGGTACCGTTGACGCAGCCCTCGTGGGGCTGATGGTCACCATGGGAGCTGACGAAAATCAGGCTCTTGCCGCAGACCTGGTCTGGCGGGCGTTGTCGTACTTCCCGCAGGTGTTCCTCGGAATTTTCACCTTCCTGTGGTGGCGGCACAAACATCCGTTGACCTCCAAGAAGGCGTCTCGGAACGACCCACATGGTTCCGGAGGGGTTCCGGACGCTACCGTTTCGTGAATCCCCTACAAGGAGTACCTCCGCGAATGTCATCGCCCAGCCGCGTGCGAAATCGGACCCGTTACCTGTTGGCCATCCTGTGCCTGATTCCCCTGGCCGCTGCCTGCGGTGTTGAGCGGGATCCATCTGAGTATGGCGATGCCTATCGCGAGAACTTCATGCTGGGGTGCACAGGCCTGGATGAAAACGGCGATGTTCCGAATGGGGGAGAGAAGCTGGCTTCCAAAAGCTATTGCGATTGCGTCTACGAAGGTCTGGAGGAGAAGATTCCGTTCGAAGAGGCAAAGGAGTTCGAAGAGGCCCAGTCCCAGGTCGAAGACGATGCCGACATCGAGATACCGGACAACATCCAGTCGGTGTTCGATGACTGCGAAGGTGCCTGACGCGCTGGAGCTGCGAGTGTTCTGCCTAGGCGTCTGACGCCTTGGAGCCTCGAAGGCGCCCGGGAAGTCTCAGCAGTGGTTCAACCGCAATTGTTCCTACCGCAAATGTCAATACGCTGAACGTCGCCTGTCCGCCGATCACTTCTTCTTTGGCATGCCCAGGGAGACACTCTGTTCGGCTGTGGCGGGCCAGCGACTGCGGGACTTCTCCGCCAGCTTCCTCATCAACGCAATCGCGCCAGGATCGGAATCGCCCGGTCGGGACTCGATTACTCCGTCAGCGATCATCCTCGAGATGATCTCGCGTCCGAGGTCGGTGCGCACGACTGTGAGGGTCCAGTCGGAGTTCTCACCAATGCCGCCACATGATATGTCGGCGTGTTCGGCTGCGAAGTCGGGGCAGTGGTTGCATCCCTCGCGGGTCCACGCGTGGCACTCCTTGAGATTGATCTCGTGGTAGCCACCGTCGGTAGTCCAGATCTGGAACACACCCTTGATGTTCATCTTGGTGATGTCGGCGCGGGCCAATCCATACTTGGCCTGAAACAACTCTTCGAAGATGGAGTCATCGAAGGTCTTTGAGCACAGCAGGCCGAGGTTGAACACAAACGGCTTGGCCACCTTGCCGATCTTGCGGCTCCACATCACCGGTGGCACCGAGGATTGACAGCTCATGCCAACGAGTGCCAGCCGTTCATGGCCGGCCTCCGTGGCCTCACCCAAGGCGAGTGTGTTGGCGGAGTATGTGTAGCGACTGCCGGCCGACTGGAGAATCTGTTCCTTCGTGGAGGCAACCCCCGGGCGAGCTTTCCAGCTCGACTTGTCTCCCTCCAGGTAGCTCACGAGGGCAGCGTCGATGTAGTCGTTCTCAAGTGCCCACAGCAGAATGGCCGACACCAGTCCACCGTCCTGGCCGACCTCGTTGATCATCTCGTCGGATGCCCGGGTGAGCAGGATGTCCTGGTAGATGCCGGCTACTTCGTCCTCTGAGCGGGTGCGGCCAAACAGGTGTTCATCCGCCTGCGCCTCCCAGATTCCGAACCGCGGACAGGCGCGGGTGCAGCTTGTGCAACCTTTCTGTCCGTGGATGCAGTCGTCGGGGCCGAGTTCGTCCTCGAGGTGGAACGGTTTGTAGCCACCCTGCTCGTGGTCATAGCCGATCACGTCGTGAGGGCAGGAGATCACACATCCGGCGCAGCCCGTGCACAGCTCGGTGTCGATCACCTGAGCCATGAGCTCCTTCCACTGATTGCGCCAGCGGGTCTGCTGGACCTCTTCGAGGGTTTCGGCAGTCACGGTCATGGGCGCATCGTAGGCGCGGTGTGCGGCCCGTCTTGCCCTGTTTCGGGTCATGGGTGAGCAGAGCGCGGTTGTTGGTCCGTTTGCACGGATCAACCTGACAGGCCGTCAGGTTGTGAAGACCTGACTGCTCAGTAATATTCCGGGATGGACCTCACCTACCCCGCAGAAGCCGAAGAGTTCCGTTCAGGGATCCGCTCATGGTTGATCGAGAATCTGCCCGACGGCTGGTTTGACGAGGGGTTCGAAATGACAACCGAACAGAAGGCGGAATTCAACGAAACCTGGACATCGAAGCTGCGCGACGGCGGCTGGATCTGTGCCACTTGGCCCGAGGAGTATGGAGGCAAGGGACTCAGCACCATGCAGGGTGTGGTGCTCGCCGAGGAGTTCGCCATGGCGAAAGCACCCATGAGGGCAGATTTCTTCGGTGACACTCTTGTTGGCCCGACAATCCTGATGAATGGCACCGAGGAACAGAAGAAGTACTTCCTGCCCAGGATCATGTCCGGCGAGATGAGCTGGTGTCAGGGATTCTCGGAGCCCGATTCGGGATCAGATCTCGCCTCTCTGAAGACAACTGCCGTTGCGGATGGGGACGAGTGGGTGATCAACGGCCAGAAAGTGTGGACCACCCAGGCACAGTTCGCCGACTACTGCTTCCTTCTCGCCCGCACTGATCCGAATGTGAAGAAACAGGCCGGCATTTCCTACTTGTTGGTCCCGATGAAAACCGAGGGCATCGAGATTCGTGGTATCACCCAGCCCGACGGCACTGCGGAGTTCAATGAGGTCTTCTTCAACGACGTGCGTTGCCCGATCGACAATGTGGTCGGTGGACTCAACAACGGTTGGAAGATCGCCAACGACACACTCGGATTCGAACGCGGCATGTCGGCAACCACCGGATACCGCCGATTCGCGGAGGAATACCGGCTGATGGTCGAGAAGGCCGAGGAGAACGGTGCCATCCATGATCCGTTGATCCGTCAACGGTTGATGACTTATTTCACAAAGATTCAGATCCTGCGTTTCAATGGACTTCGGTCGCTGACGGCCACGTTGAACAAGACAAGAGATCCGGCGGTCACCGTTCTCGGTGTGACCAACAAGATGTTCTGGTCTGAAATGCATCGCGATGCCCTGGAACTCTGTCTGGACATCTGGGGAAACGAGGCGTTGGTATCCACGGCGGCTCCAGCCAATGGCGCATGGCCGGGAGTGAAAAGAGCCGAGGGCCGCGCGAGCTACGACGTGAGTCCGATGGTGTCGGCCTTCTTTTTCTCCCGATCAGAAACGATTTGGGGTGGAACGGCCGAGATCCAGCGGAACATCGTGGGTGAGAGAGTCCTCGGTCTGCCACGTGAGCCCAAGCCTTCCGCTACAAGGCCAGAGGCACCAAAGAACTGATATCGCTTCTCCGATCCCCGGGAAATCACGAATTCCGGGGAACCATGGCGGCGATGCCCGCCGTGCAGCGGGTGGAATCACCTTGCGGGGTGACACCGGGGATTATTGCGGATCTGTTACGTTTTCACTGCTGTGTCCGGTCCCCCAACACCCAGAAACCCAGCCAATGCCGGCCCGGATCGCCGTGTCGGCAAAGGCGGCCACGGTTCTGCCCCTAAGAGCGTCTCTCGTTCGCGCAAATCCGCCCCGCGCAAACGGTGGCCGAGGGCAGTCGGCGGGATTCTGGCGTTTGTGGTTCTCGTTGTTGCCGGCGTGGCCGGCTACGGCTACTGGAAATATCAGTCCGTGGAGCGTCTTGACCTGGACCTGGTGGACGCGGTCGGCTCCGAACCCCGCAATTTCCTCATCATCGGCTCGGACAGCCGTAGCGAGATCGAAGGAACTGATCCCAGCGCGGGAGTGATGCTGGGCTCTGAGGCACCGGCGGGGCGCCGCTCGGACAGCATCGCGATCCTGCGGGTGGATCCCGGCAGCGACCGCATGGATGTGCTCTCCATTCCCCGTGATCTCTGGGTCACCGGTGTAGACGGCGAAAAACACCGAATCAATGAATCGTTCAGCGGTTCCACCCAGGATCTGATCGATACAATTGACGCGAACCTTGACATACCGATCAACCACTACGTCGAGGTGGACTTCGTCGGCTTCCGAGAGCTGGTCGATTCCCTTGGCGGTGTACCGATGTATTTCGACTCGCCGGTACGTGACCTGAACTCCGGCCTCCGGGTTGAGAACCCGGGCTGTGTGGTTCTCAACGGTGAAGCCGGCCTTGCCTTTGCCCGATCGAGGAACCTCGAGTGGAGCGATGGCAGCACATGGCATACCGACGGCTCGGGTGATCTCGGCCGGATAAACCGTCAGCAACTCCTCATGCGTGCTTCCCTGCGACAAGTTCGATCTCTTGGCCTCGATGATGTCGGAACCCTCACGGGACTCATCGATGCCGGCCTCAACGCCACCACGATCGATTCCGAGCTTGGCATCGGTGACCTCACAAGCTTCGGAAAACGTCTGGCCGACTTCGATCCGCAGCATCTTCAGTCACACTCGATTGCGGTGAGTCCGTACCGAACCAGTGGGGGAGCGGCCGTTCTGGTCGTGGATGAGGAAGCATCTGCTGACACCTTGGCGATGTTCCGGGGTGAGGCCGCCCCGGCCGCCGTGACAACCACCACAACTCCACCGCCCGCAACCAAGGACATCCAAGTGGATATCCTCAACGCTGGTGCTGCTGATGGTGAAGCGCGCCGGGTGAGCTATGTGTTCGTCGACGGCGACTTCGTGCTGGGCGCGGTCGAAACGGCCGGCGAGCAACTGACCGGTTCCACGGTGAGTCACGCTCCCGGAGCGCAGCGCATGGGTGAACTGGTGGCGGGTTGGTTGGGACCGGCGCCAGAAGTGGTGGAGGATGAAACCCTCACCGCCGGAACAGTCGTGGTTCGACTCGGAAGCGAGTTCGAGCAGGCCTTCAGCCCTGATACTTCCGCTGAGGCTGAAGAGTCAGAGTCGGCGGCTTCAGTTCCCACGGACTCCACAGGTTCCACGGCCACGCCCACCACGGCGCCTACGACCACCACCACGGTGCCGGGATGGACACCGGGTGTTGCTCCCGAGGGTGTCGACTGCTAGTCGGGAGGAAGCTCCCGGCGTGGCCATAGACGCTTGTGATCGACATTCTGATTCCACATCGGACCCTTCCGCCTCGGGCTGAGTTCGGCCGGTACCGGCCCTTCGGCCCGGTGGTGGTCCCTCAGCAGGTGGCAGTGGTTCCAGGCGTGGTGACCGAGTCCACCGGAACCCCTTCTACGTAGAGGTCGAAGCGGTACTCAATCGGATCGCAGGCTCGCGGTGTCTTGATCGTCAGTGGTTTTCTGTCGATATTGTCTCCGACGTAGAACAACTCGCGGGCCTGGATGAACGAGGCCCCCTCCGCCGGAAGCTCATAACCCAAGATGGTGATCGTGGCGGTGTCGGGGACGCCCGTGACGAACAGGTCCACGGTGGTTTCGTCGTCGACAAAGTGTGCGCTTGGAACCGTCAGCCGCGCGTCGTCGGGCGCCTCGCCTGTCATCTCCTTGCCGGTCGCCAGTGCGGACTCTCCGGAGATCGTGTCGACCAGGAGCTTGTCGATCAGCTCGGTGTCGGTTCCTTCGAGACCGCGCACGAACTCCAGCATCGTGTAGTAGTTGGCTGCCAGAGCCCTGTTCAGGTCGCTCTCTTCAGCAGGTCCGAGTAGGTCCACGGCCGAGCGGCGCCATTCGAGAGCGGCGTCGGCATCTCCGCGAGCTGCTTCAACCGCACTCAGCGTGAACTGGATACCCGGAGTGAGGGAGTTGAGTTCAACTGCCCTGGTGAGAGCCTTTTGGGCATTGTCGAGATCGCCCGAGACAAGGGCCAGCATGCCTGCCACTGTCACAGAGGTGACATCTTCTTTTCCACCCAACTCGAGGGCCTGCAGGGCGTCGTCAACCGCCGAATCGAAGGTGTCGCTGTCGGTATCAGTGATGGCGAATGTGTTCAGGATGTCCGGGTTGGCTTGCACCGCCTGAGCCAGCGACCGCCCCTGCCAAGCCGGGAGATATGTGTCGTCCTCCGCGATTGCCTCGTCGAAAGCTGTCACCGATTCATCCACTCGGTCATTGGAGAGCAACGCCTCGCCAACTGCTGTGGCCGCGACTGCACTTCGCGGAACGTCAGGAATGTCCTTGAGGTAGATGTGGGTGGCCCAGCCGGCGCAGTAGAGGGCGAGCAAGATGCCGGGCAAGGCAAGTGGCGGCCGAAGCTTCCGGCTCACAACGGCTGTGAAGCCGATGAGGAACAAGGCCACACCCAACACCGTGATCACGGTTTCGTACTGTGACGCGCGTGCGTTCCAGGTGACCCGCTCATGAACCACGGCTGCTTGTTCAAGGGCGAGTTCACGGGAGCGAACAGCCAGATCAAACAGCACGTCGCGATCCTCGACAGGATCCAGCAGGCCTTCCAGTCTCGCTTTCGACTCGGCCAGGCGCTGATCGCCTTGTGAAGGATCGACCAGCACGCCGGCTTCAGCGGCTGCCTCAGCGCTCAGGTTGTATCCGGGCCGGAGGGAAAGAGTGTCGATTTCCACGCCGATCTTGTCTTTTGCGTTGCGGGCGCCAACCTCGATCACCCGCGCGGCTTGTGCCTCGGTCGCGAGTCGGGTGGCCTGGCGCGCCGTTGCTGATTCGGAGCCTCCTGCGTTGCCTTGCAAGATCGCAATTCCTGCCCCGAGGACCGCCAGCATCGCCAGCGTGATGGCTATTCCGACGCGATATCGCGTCTCCACCTTGTCCTCTTCGTCGTCTCCGTCCCCGTCGTTCCCGTCCCCGTCGTCTCCGTCCCCGTCGTCTCCGTCCCTGTCGTTCCCGTCCCCGTCGTTCCCGTCTCTGTCAGGGGTGGCGTCGGAGTCAGTCGCAGCGTCGACCGCTGCCGGATCAGTGCTGTGGCCGTCGCGCGGTTCCGCGTCGCCACTCGGCTGTGGATCCGCCGGTTGGTCAGGCTGGGGATCGGTGGCCTGGTCTGCGGGCTGGGGATCGAGTTCGTCAGTCATTGCGTCACCAGTAATTCACCGCGGTGAACGTGGCCGCAGCGCCAAATATGATCAGGCCGGCGAATCCCGCCGTGACCCGCACCGGGAACGTCTTTGTGAACTGGGCCACTGTCAACACCACAAGGCTGAGAATGATCACGAGCACGCCGACGCGGATGCCCTTCATCCGGGAACGAATCGAGTCGGCCTCATCGGCCCAGTGGTCGGGGTCCAGCACTCCCGGAGCGGTGGCGCCGGTTGACACCTCGGCCCTCAAGCGTTCCATTTGAACTTCGGCGTCGAAAGGCTGTGGCTCGGTAGACGGCGAGTCCAGATCGCGATAGAGGCTTTGCTGGCCGAACAGTCCGGCGGCGGCGCCACGCGCTGATGCTGACAACCTGAGATTGGTTGCGTCACCGCTGAAGGTCTCTGCAAGTGTGGGCTGCCCCTGGGCGTCCACCTCCGTCCCCGTGTCATCGAGCGCCAAGGCTTCCTCGTAGTCTGCGGCATAGTCGATGTAGGCGCCGATATCGCCGATGAGGCCAAGCGAGACCTCTATCTCCTGCTCCTGCTGTAGAACCGTCTGGCTGACCGATTGCCGGTCGTCGGCCGCTGCGGTGCTTCCGATCTGTCCGGCATGCCAACTGAAAACGCCGGCAGCGATGGTTGCGGCGCCTATGACGAAGATGATCAGGCGTTGTTGGTTGAGTAGGGACACAGCAGGAGGATTATTGCACGCGAACGGCCACGCCCAGCAAGCTCAGCAAGGGGTCGGCTTGTTCTGCGCAGTGGGGGGGGTAGACGCCTGGGCGGCGCGGGTTTGGCGGTCATCCCTTCTCGGTCTGGATCTTCCCGTCCTTGCGTGCCTGCTCGAGAATGGCGTAGTCGTTGTCGACCACGTCGGCGTAGGAGGCCGAGTACTTGGCGAGTGCCTTGTCCATCCCGTCACCGTCTTTCAGGTAGGTGGCCACGGCGATGCGGTCGGCTGTGCGAGCGTGGGATCGGGCGAGGATCGCCGCGCACAACTCGGCGTACAACTCGAGGCCGTCCGGGGTCGTTTTGTCCAGTGGGATCGAACCCTTCATGTCCCAGAGTTGACGCATGTAGAAGTCACGGCTTTGCACGCTGGTCCAGCCCAACAGGGGATCGCTCGCTGCTTGCATCAGTCGCTGGCCCTGAACCACTCGCTGACCTTCGTTGTCATGGGCTGGTTCATCCAGTTGGGAGGCCAGAGCGGAGGCAACTGCTTGCTTGAGTTGGAGTATCAGAAAATCACCTTCGCGCACGCCGGCCATCAGGATCATGAAGTTGCGCATTCCCACACTTCCCACTCCCACCACTTTCAGTGCGAAGTCGATGGGCTGGTACTGATCGAGGAGTTCGTGGGTTTCGCTGCTGGCTGAGTCCTTGTAATCGTTGAACATCTTGTTCAGCTTCTCGAGATCCTGATGGACACTGTCCTTGGTCATGCCCTGGCGGTTCTTCGCGACGTACTTGCGGACCGGCACGATGCTCGGGGGTTTGCTGATTATCTGGGTGCGTCCACCTGAAGTCTCGGTGAGCTTCTGGACTGCCCGCTGAGAAGTCTTCTTGCGCGCCTTGTCGGTGACTTTGTCGAACTGCTTCCGGCCGGACTTCGGGACCTCATTGCGGATTTGCGACGCTTCAGACCGGCTGTACCAGAGTTTGAGATTGTCCATCTGGGAGAGTTCGACCATCGTGGTTCGATAAGCCTTCGAACAGGCCTTCACCGCCTTTGTCATCTTCTTGGCTGAGATTCCGGAGGCACGCCCCGAGAGCACCACCGATGCGCAGAGCCTCCTGAGGTCCCACTCCCACGGGCCGACGGTGGTCTCGTCGAAGTCGTTGACATCGAACACGAGGCTGCGGTCCGGCGCTGCATAGAGGCCGAAGTTGCTCACGTGTGCATCACCGCAGAGCTGGGCCTCGATTCCTGTGACGGGAGTTTGCGACAGGTCTTCGGCCATCACGCTGGCACTGCCGCGATAAAGCGTGAACGCGTCGGCGAGCATCCTGTAGTGCCTGATGGGAATCAGGTCTTCCAGACGCCCACTGTCGGCCGAAAGAAGGCTGGTGAGGGGATCCGGACGATCGCTGGGGAGATCCAGTTCTGCCCAGCTTTCATGCGGGAATGCCTTGAGCGCAGCTTGCCCCCGCTCGATTCGATCCGACAGTGAACCCCGATCCTGAAATCTCATGGCTCCCATCCAAGCACAAACAAGCCAAGGTGCGCCTTGGTTTCCGGTTCGCGTCCACCGCGCTGCAATCCGGGCCGGGGAGTCGGTCGGCCCCAGTGGTCACCCGGTGCACCAGGTCGGTCGGTGTGTCCCCGAGGCTGCGGGCCCTTCTGGAGCAGTCCTGACCCCCTGTTGGGTCGAACAGTTGCGCCGAAGCCGATGTCAGCGGCCGTCGTGGTAGTAGCGCTTCGCCCACACCTTCAGAGGGTTCTCGCCGGGGCCGAACGGCATTGGCGGTGTGGGAATGGACTCGCCACGGCAGACAGACCCGAGCTGTCGGCAGGGTGACCCGCGGTGCGTTGTGATGGATCTCTCGGGACAGACCCCGAGCCCCGCCCCGGCGGATCCGAGGCGCAGGGCGAGGTCAGTTGATGACAGTCGTGGAGAAGACCGGCGAGGGGTCGATGAAGCACGTGTTTGTCACCCAACCGATGTTCTGAACATTGACGAGGAGCCGATTGTCCCAGTCGGCAGCGGTATCGGTGCCCTTGAGCAGCACGTCGACGGAAGATCCGCTTGCGCCCGTGGCGGCAAGCTCGAGTTCCAGAGTGGGCATCTCCACAGTCGAGCCGGGCTGAAGGGGGCCCGGCGTCGTGAACTCGACGTAGGTGCCCTCATCGGTGGCCGTGGGCACGCCGGGACCAATCAGGTCACCCCCGAATACACTGAGCGACTGCAACGAAGCGTTGGCGGGAAGCCCGATCCTCCAGGTCAGGTTGTTCATGCTGATTATGGTCTGACCCGTAGACGTCACCGGAACGTCGACCTCCGATGGTGTCACCTGAATCAGGAATGTCTCACCCGGGTCGACGTCGCTTGGAGCCTTGACCGTGAAATCCTGGTTCGTGGTGTGGTCCTGCACCGGAGTGCTACCGAGGTAGGCCTTGCAATTCAGGTCGAAGTTCGTGGTCGTGGTCACGGTGTTCGGCGGAAGTGGTGCCGAACCGGCAGGGGCCACTGCCACCGGTTCCGTCGAGTACTGGCCGGGCCCTCCGGTGGCGTCACCCAATTGGCCGAGATTGTTGGCGCCCCAGCACTTGGTCTGGGTCCCACTCACAACGGCGCAGGTATGGGTGAACCCGGCTGACATCCATGTCACATTTGTGAGACCCGGAATGACCGCAGGTGTGGAGGTTGCCGTAGTGGTCCCGTCGCCCAGCTGGCCCTTGCTGTTGAAGCCCCAACAGACGCCCTGTCCATTCGCTATGACTGCACAGGTGTGCCATGAGCCAATCGCCAGACGAGTGGGCGTGGAGGACAGGCCCACGACGGGAACGGGCACCAGGGAAGCACTGGTGGTGCCGCTGCCAAGCTGCCCATGTCCGTTTCCGCCCCAGCACGATGTCTCGCTGCCGACAACCGCACAGGTGTGGGATGCACCTGCCTCGAGCAGCGAGGCGGTCGGAATACCGACGGGGGCGACTGGCACGCTGGAGTTCACGGTCGAGCCGATCCCCAACTGGCCGTTGCTGTTGTCACCCCAGCATCGGGCGTCACCTGCAATGGTGAGTGCACAAGAGTGGATGTGGTCCACCGAAATCGACGCCACATTGGACAATCCGGTGACCTTGACCGGTAATGCGGAGCTCACAAGCGTGCCGTCACCCAACTGGCCCACTGCGTTGTTACCCCAGCAGTAGACGTCACCGGCAGTATCGAGGGCACAGCCGTGAGTGGTTCCGGTGCGGATCGAGACGACGTCGGCGAGGCCCGGGATCGTCACTGGCAGAGACGAATCCGTTGTGGTGCCATCACCGAGTTGACCATTGTCGTTGTTGCCCCAACAAGAGACGACACCGTTTGCGAGCGCGCACGAAGTGTCGAAGCCGGTGTCGACCTCTACGACATTGGCGATGCTCGGCACCGGCACCGGCACCGCGGAGTCGTCCATCGTGCCGTTTCCGAGCTGGCCCTTGCTGTTGTAACCCCAGCATTGGACGGTGCGCTCCGGAGTCGTAGCGCACGTGTGCGCAAAGCCAACCTCGACAGTTTCCGCCGCCGGCGGCTCCGGAGGCGGGCCACCGGTGGGACTGGCACACGCCAAGCCCACAAGTGCCAGCGACAACAAGCCGACAACAAACGATACCCGGGTGAACCTGGTTGATTGCATGACATCCCTCCGCCCGCCAGCGAGCCCCCTGCTGCCAGCATGCCTGCCGCAGGGTAAGTCACGGCTGACACCAGCGCAATAATGCTCGAAGCACCTGACAGGGCACCGAGTCGCCCGGAGGTGCCCCGAGCGCCCGGCAGCAGACCTGTCCGCCGACACGTGCTCTGCGCTCCAGATTCTCTCCGGCCCGGAGCGAGGTCAATTGATGACGGTCGTGGAGAAGACCGGGGAAGGGACGATGAGGCACTTGCTGGAGACCCATCCGTCTGCCGCGTTGTGGACGACGTAGCTGTGATCCCAGTCGGTGGCCGACACCGTTGCCGCCCCAGCACTTGCTTTGCGTGTTGCTCACCACGGCGCATGTGTGGGTGGTCCCCGCCGTTCCAGGCAGCTCACCGGAAGTGGGCCCGCTTTGTTGTGGGAGGAGATGCATGAGCCGGCACTCCAACGAGGCTGCGGGCTCTTCCGGACGAGTCCTGACTCGCTTTTGGGTCGAATGTTGCGTGGAAGCCAACCTCAGCGGCCGTCGTGGTAGTAGCGCTTCGCCCACACGTTCAGAGGGTTCTCGCCGGGGCCGAACGGCATTCGCCAGGTCGCGATCGACGCGTTGGCCAGCGGGAGTGCAAGCAGTACCCGGGGCTCATCGGTCGTGTCGTTGAGGTAGGCGTCACCGAATGACTCCGGAACGTATCGCATTGTGATCCGGCGGTACTCGTCCCGCCACGCGTCGTCCTCGCCGAGATCGTGGAGAACCTGAACCCGGCCCTTAGCCACGAACTTGCGCATCGGTGGATCAGCTTCGTCGATCGTGCAGCAGATGTTGGGATTGAAGCGCAAATGCGCCAGCCAACCGGATCGTGCCCGCGGTGTGAACAACAGTCGGCCGTCTTCATGGATGAACCAGATGGGTACGACCGATGGCATGCCGGACGGATCCACGGTGCCGACCCTCAGGAGGCGGCCCGGTTCGGCGAGGAAGTCCTCGGTCTCGTTGCTCGTCATTGCCGGCATTACCGACAAGCCTCGCGCGGTGCCCGAGCCGCCGGTTCGCCGGATTGGGAATCGGGTCATCGACGAGGTCGACGGGTGGATCTCGCGGTAGCTCAGAATCAGTTCGCTGATCCGGCCGGACACGGCCACCTGGCTACACCGTTGTTGGCCATGACGTTGTTGGCCATGACGGAGCTCACGGCGAGCCGGGACCCTCTCCAGGAACACACCTATCCAGACGGCAACCAAGATCGGCATCAGTCATCGCACCGGCTTGACCGATGATGACGAGTTCTGTCAGCGGTGTGGCCTCGCCCCATGGTTCAGCGAGTGACATCGTCGAGCGTCGACCGACTGACTGGAGGATCACTTTTCGATCGGGGTGCTCGACCGAGTTGACGATGCCCTTGCAGCGGTAGATCGAGCCAGGCATTGCCTTGATCTCGGCTTGCAGTTCGTCGAGGCGCAGCGGCCGGCTGGTTCTGTATGACCAACTGTCGAACGCTGACGCGTCGTGCATGTGGGTGCCCGTTGAAATCGCGGGGCGATCATCGCCTCCTACGCCGAGGAGGATCTCGAGTGCCACATCGGCGTGGGTGGCTTCGAGGGTTCGGACCCGAGGGATCCTGTCGTCTATCCAGTCGTGGACCTCAGTGATCCTCGCGGCATCAACCAGATCGATCTTGTTGAGGACGGCGATATCAGAGCAAGCAATCTGGCGGAGCTTGAGTTCGGCCATGCCAGGGTGATCCGGGTGCGCGAACACCTGGTCGACGTCGACGAGGGAAATGATCCCGTCGAGGCGTACGACGTCGGCAAACCGCTGGTTGCCGATGGTCATTGCGATCCCGACGGGGTCCGCAATGCCGCTGGCCTCGACGAGGATGTATTCGGGTTGCTCGTCTCGTTGGATCAGGGTTTCAATCGCCTCGATGAGGTCCGAGTTGATCTCGCAGCACACACAGCCGTTGCTGAGCGAGATCGTCGAGTTGTCCACGCCCACCACGAGTTTTTCGTCAATGTTGATCGCGCCGAAGTCGTTCACGAGCACACCGACGCGAAGGCCGTGGTCTCCCTGAAGGATGCGATTGAGAAGCGTTGTCTTGCCGGCACCCAGAAATCCGGTGAGCACGGTCACCGGAACCGTGTCGCTGAGAGTAAGGGTGATCGGAGTCATCTCAATCCATTGGCAGTGTGGGCCAGCAGGGCCAGTCAGTCACTGTTCGCCTGGTCCACCAGGGCCTGGAGCGGGATTCGAAGCCCTTCGGGGAGTCGGGTGATGAGGTCACGTGCGACATCCGGGGGCATGTACTCGCCCGGGTCGATTTCGATGTCCCGGAAGTACTGGTCCTGCTGGTCCTCGCGGGGGATCCGCACCGGCGGAACATCAATGAATTCGGGCACCTCGCCGCCTTCTGACACCATCGCGACCAGCTGAGCGGGAGACGGCTGAGCGACCGTTCCAAGACCCGGCAGAACCGCCTCGCGCAACCACACCGCGTCGGGCGTCACATTTACTACCTGAACGTCGGGCGCACCGAATGCGAACAGACCGTCCCAGTGGGCGCGGACACCCGCGACGACCTCGCCGATTGTGGCGTGCTCGTACTCGAGGTGAGTAGCCATTCCGATTCGAGGATTCACCTCGCTGAACAGATACCCCAAGGCATAGTGCGGCGTGTGGTGGGTGTCGATGATGTAGTTGTACAACTCCTGTGGGTAGCCGTACTTCAAACTGGCGATGAACCCCAGATCGCTCTGAACCTCCGACACGAACACGTCGGCGCCGGCCGCATACTTCGCGGTGAGTTCATCGGGTCGACCATCACCGGTCCAGACGAACGACAGCCCGGTCTCCTCCCAATCGAGCCGATAAGCCGAAGCGCCATCCTTGCCATGAGACCTCGGCCAGTGCCGCACCGTGACCCCGTTGCGCTGATAACAAATACCGTTTTCCTCACGGAAGTCGAACTCTGTGACATCAACCTCGTACCCGTCGCCGATCGGCAGAGTGTCGAACTCCTCGAGATGCCATCGCATCATCTTCTTCATGTTTTCGACCATCGCCTGCGTTCCCAATTCCTCCGTCCGACCCGAAGGCCCATACACCCGCAACGGATGCCAACGAGCAGCCGAAGCGGTGAAAGGCAACATGTAGGGCAGATCAGCGTAGTGATCCACATGCAAATGACTGATGAAAATGTCGTTGATCATGGCCGCGGGCACGCCCATGGCCAGGATGTTCTTCACCGACCCGTTCCCCAGGTCGAATATGAAATTGTCGCCGTTGCCCAACTCGACCAGGATGCTCGTGCCGGCCTGGTCCCGACGGGGTGGCCACGGGCACGAACCGACGAACGAAACACGCATCTCGTCCGCGCCGACCTTCTCCGTTCCCGGGAAGAAAAAGTTGTTGTTGCTCAGGTACTCTGTCGGCTTGAAGTAGTCCGGTAGCGATATCCCCTTCCCTGGACCGCCTTCATAGGGGGAACTCGGCATCTCGGGCATTGGGGACCACTCCAGTCAGGGGTCTCAGGACACGGCCAACCTAGTCCGCCACCGGCACACACGGTGGCCGTCAGCGAAAGACCACGCCCGTGTCGAGCAGCGGAACTGGACTCATGTGGGTGAAATGGTCGGATACGTGCATTTCGATTCGCCCTGGGAATCCCGGGACACATCACAGAAACCCCCGAACCGCAGGTTCGAGGGTTTCCGATGTCTTGACACATCACAGTGTGCCCCCGGCAGGATTCGAACCTGCGCACATGGCTCCGGAAGCCAATGCTCTATCCCCTGAGCTACGGGGGCCCGGGAGCACGAATGGTAGCGGTTGCGGCGTTCACCACCGGAAAGCGTCGACGGTGAAATCGGTTGTGGGGGCATGCAGGTCGCGCCGGTAGCATCGCCTCACCATGACTGCTCCCCTCACCGACACCCTGCGGTCTGCCATCTGGGCCATCCTCAACGACCTCGACCTGGAAGGTTTGGTTGGGACTTCCGCGGAGATCCATCTGGAGCGGCCGGCGAATCTGGATCACGGTGACTTCTCCTCCAATGCTGCCCTGACCCTTGCGAAACGTAATGATCGCATCCCCCGAGAGTTGGCACAGGAGATCGCAGATCGCCTCATGTCAGCGGGCATCGATCATCTGATCGGCGCTGAAGTGGCCGGCCCGGGCTTCGTGAACATCCGTCTTGCGAACGATTGGCTGACTGACCTCATCGAAGTTGTCGTCGACGAAGGCAGCGAGTTCGGACGGTCCGATCTGGGTGAAGGCCAGCGCGTTCTCGTCGAGTTCGTGTCCGCCAACCCGACTGGGCCGCTTCACGCCGGTCATGCCAGGGGAGCAACCTACGGTGATGCGCTTGCGCGGCTGTTGGAGTTCGTGGGATACGAGGTCGGACGGGAGTTCTACATCAACGACCGCGGCGTACAGATGCAGACCTACGCGGCGAGCCTGGCTGCGCGCTCCGCTGGGGAGGAACCTCCAGAGGGAGGATATGTGGGTCAGTACATCAGGGACTGGGCGGCTCTGATGTCCGAAGGTGAGGATCCCCTTGAATGGGGTTATGCACACGCCAGGGCAGAACAGCAGCGGGTGCTCCGGGCACTGAATGTTCACTTCGACTCCTGGTTCTCCGAACGAGAGATGATTGCCAGCGGAGCGATCGAGCGCACCTTGGCCGACCTGCGAGAGCGCGGGGTTGTGGACGATGCCGATGGTGCCGTGTGGCTGCGCTCCACCGACTATGGCGACGACAAGGACCGCGTTGTCGTCAAGAGTGATGGCGAATACACCTATCTGCTGCCGGACATCGCCTATCACCGGGACAAGTTCGGCAGGGGTTGGGAGCACTTGATTGACGTGTTGGGTGCGGATCATCACGGTTATGTCGCCCGGATGATGGCTGCGGTGCAGTCGCTGGGCCATGACCGAGAAGACCTTGAAATCGTCATCACGCAGCTGGTCCGGCTGGAGCGCGATGGCCAGGAAGTGAAGATCTCCAAACGTTCCGGAGATCTGATCACGATGGAAGACCTGATCTCGGAGGTCGGGCCGGACGCAGTCCGGCTCACGTACCTGCTGCAATCGGTGGATTCACCTCAGACAATCGATCTCGACCTGATAGTGCGCCAGAGCAACGAGAACCCGGTTTTCTACGTACAGATGGCCAACGCCCGGATCAACTCGATCGGTCGGGTTGCCGAGGAGAGGGGAATGACGCGTCTGGGAATTTCCGAGGCCGACTTCAGCCTGCTCACACATGATCGGGAGCTGGACCTGCTCCGCACCCTCGGGCAGTTCCCTGATGTGGTCAGGGTCGCTGCGCGGGAGCGGGCGCCACACAAGATCACCACCTGGGTTCGTGACCTCGCCTCCGCAGTTCACGGCTTCTATCACGATTGCCCGATCCTGCATCCGGATACGCCGGAGGATCTCCGCCAGGCGCGCTGGTGGCTGGCGGAATCGGCACGAATCGGTCTTCGTAGTGGCCTTGACCTTCTGGGCGTGTCGGCACCGGAGAGCATGTGAGCACACAACAGCACTCTCCTTTGCCACGCCGGCTGCTGCCGGACACCGCAGAAGTCGGGCCTGAAGGCGAATTGCTGATTGGTGGAGTCGACGCGGAACTTCTCGCCCAGGAGTTCGGGACGCCGGTGTTCGTCTACGACGAGACACACTTGCGAAACCGGGCCCGCGAGGCCGTGGACGTGATGGGTCCCGAAGGAGCCATCTATGCCACCAAGGCATTCCTGTGCCGTGCCATGGCCCGCCTCGTACATGAAGAGGGCATGCGCGTTGACGTTGCGACCGGCGGTGAACTTGCCATCGCCCTTGCGGCGGGAGTTCCGGCCGATCGCATGGTGCTGCACGGCAACAACAAGGCTGAATGGGAACTGCGGGCCGCCCTTGATTCCGGAGTGGGTCGAATCGTTGTGGACTCCAACATCGAGATCGACCGGATCGAGAGCCTCGTGCGCTCGGGACTGCGGCGACCCGCGATCCTTTTGCGAATCAACCCGGGTATTGAGGTTCACACCCATGAACACGTCCAGACCGGAAACCTCGACTCGAAGTTCGGTTTTCCCCTGAGCACCGGTCAGGCACATGAAGCCGTGCGCCGGGCCGCGGCGTCCTCCGCGATGGACCTGATGGGGCTGCACATGCACATCGGTTCGCAGGTATTCAACGTGGACAACTTCCTCGAGGGCATCGCGGCCGTTGCTCCGTTCGTGATCGAAGAGGACCTGCCCGAGATGATCGTGGGCGGGGGCCTCGGAGTTGCATATGTCGAAGGCGAGGAAGCCCCTTCAATCTCCACCTGGGGCGGCGCTGTGGTGAAGGCGTGCCGTGACCTTGGAATCAAGGCAGAGATCGCCGCCGAACCGGGACGGGCGATAGTGGCCCAAGCGGCCATCACGCTCTACACGGTCGGAACGTTGAAGTTCATTCCGGGTGTTCGCAACTATGTCTCCGTTGATGGCGGCATGAGCGACAATCCGAGACCTGTTCTGTATGGCTCCGGGTACGAGACGTTTCTTCCCAGAGCCGTGGAGGCGAGGCGTGAGATGCCGATCCGACTGGTCGGCAAACACTGTGAGTCGGGTGATCTGATTGTTCGCGAAGGCAGAGTTCCGGGCGACCTCGCGGTAGGCGACATCATTGCAACCCCCGTGACTGGTGCATACGGGCATTCCATGGGAAGCAACTACAACAAAGTGCTTCGCCCGCCGGTGGTATTCGTGCGCGACAGAGAAGCTCGACTGGTGGTTCGCCGGGAAACAATTGCCGACCTGCTGGCGACTGACCTCGGATAGTGCCCGCGATCAGCCGAAAGCCCGGCTGATTGCCAGCAGGGTTCCAGTAGCGGCAACGACCGTGCCGACGACGGCAATCAGGTGCTGACGCAGGGAGCGCTCGAATCGAGCTTCGACATTTGCGAAACCGGTTCGCATTTCAGCGCGCAGCTCGCCGACATCGGTCCGCAGTTCGCCTAGGCCGGACTGAAGTTCCTGCCGTATCTGGGTCTGTGACTGGTTGATGTCGGTT
>JAHRAZ010000004.1 GCA_020027475.1 Microthrixaceae bacterium | reverse complement strand
TGTTCAAGTGTGGATACCGCGCTGGAATCTACCTTGGTGTGGTGCCCAACTCGGAAGAAAGCAACTCAGGCAGCGGTCCACGGATCCTCATCGCCGACGATGACCGCGCCATCAGGGAGTCGCTGGTGACGGTCTTTTCCATTGACGGGTACGACCCGATCGGGGTTTCGAACGGCGCGGACGCGCTCGAGGCACACCGTGTTCGGGCCGCCGACCTTCTTGTGCTGGACCTGATGATGCCGGGGATCGATGGTCTGACTGCCTGTCGGGTTCTGCGTTCGGAAGGTGATCAGACGCCGATCCTCATGCTCACCGCAAGGACGGAGACATCCGATCGAGTGGCAGGCCTCGATGCGGGAGCTGATGACTATCTGCCGAAACCGTTCGATCCCGAAGAACTGCTGGCCAGAGTCAGGGCGCTGCTGCGTCGATCCAAGTCCGTTCCGAATGGCAGCGATGTGGGACTGGCCCCTGAGATCCGCGTGGGTGATCTGGTCGTGTCTCCCGAGACCCGTCGTGTGTGGCGGGCGGGTTCGGAGATCAAGCTGTCCAAGACCGAGTTCGATCTTCTGGAATATCTCGCGGAGAATTCCGGTCTCGTGCTCGATCGATCTGCCATCTTTGATCACATCTGGGGATACGACTTTGGACCGGATTCCAAGAATCTTGCCGTGTACGTCGGGTACCTGCGACGCAAGATCGACGACGGTCATGAGACCAAACTCCTTCATACGTTGCGCGGAGTCGGCTACACCTTGAGGGTGGAGCAGTGAGCTTGCGTACCAAGCTGATCCTGGTGTTGGTGGGTTGCACCACTGTTGCTTCACTGCTGGTCGGGACCCTCAGCTACCGGGCCACACAAGGTCGGTTGCTGGCCGAGGTCGATGACTCGTTGACGGTGGCGTTGCGAACCGCCATTCCGAGGGATGCCGGGTTCCGCGGGGTGTCACCCGCTCGACCTTTGCGCACGCCGGGATTCGTGGAATCACAGCTTCTGGACTCCAACGGCGGGATTGTGGCGTCCAGCGGCGATCAATTGCCTGTGAGTCGCGAAGATGTCGAACTGGCTTCCGATCCGGATGGCCCCACCGGCAAGGACCCGCTGGATCTGGGCGCGGCGCTGGTGCGGACCGACAAGTCCGGCGACGAGACCCTGAGGGTTATGACTGCTCCGCTGGACGGACCCGTGGGTGCAATCCAGGTGGCGAGGAGCCTCGGGGAAACTGAGCGCGTGCTGGCCGCGCTGAGGGGCCAGGTACTCGGGCTCACCCTTGTGGTGGCTGCCATCGCTGCTGCAGTCGGTTGGTTTGTGTCGGTGCGGATCACTTCGCGCCTTGAACGGGTGACCGACGCCGCTGAAGACGTGGCGCAAACCGGTGATCTCGAAGTGAAGGTGCCTGTTGAGGGCAGTGATGAGTCCGCCCGCCTGGGTACGGCGTTCAACCGGATGCTCGATGCCTTGGCCAGTTCCCGCGCGGACCAGCATCGTCTGGTCGAGGACGCCGGTCACGAGTTGCGCACACCCATGACGAGTCTGCGCACGAATCTGTATGCCTTGCGCAGTTTCGACTCCTTGTCGGAATCGCAACGCAGCCGTGTTCTGTCGGACATCGAAAGCGAGTCGGCAGAGATGAGCCGGCTGGTGGAAGAAGTAATGGAAGTGGCCACGGAGAGCCTGCGAAACGAACCGGAGGTGAGTCTGGACCTTTCGGAGCTGGTTTCTTCGGTGGTCCAGAGGTTCCAGGGCCGTACAGATAGACAGCTCACCCTGAGTGCGGAACCGAGCTGGGTCATCGGCCGGGCCGATTCCCTGCGTCGGGCAGTGAGCAACCTGATCGACAACGCATTGAAGTTCGATCAGTCGGGAACACCCGTGGAGATTTCGGTGCGGCAGCGGACGGTCAGCGTGGCCGACCGGGGACCGGGTTTCCACAATGGTGACCTGAGCAGTGCTGACCTGAGCAAGGTGTTCGAGCGTTTCTACCGCACTGATGCGGCTCGGTCCGAAAGCGGATCGGGCTTGGGATTGTCAATTGTGCAACGAATCGTGGAAGAACATGGTGGTTCCGTGGTTGCCGAGAACCGCGAGGGTGGGGGAGCCGTAGTCGCCTTCACCCTGCCGGTGCTGCCGGAGAATTAGTGGCCGGGGCACGCGATCGAGTTCCGTGGCCGCGGACGAAAACTCTCACCGGACTCTTACCTTCGTCAGGCACTGTTCTAACCCCAGGCGTGGAGAGTCATTCCGGTAAGCAAACGATCCCAAGGAGATGAGATGAACATTCAGAAGAAACTCGCTGCAACCGGACTCACTGTGGGGCTGCTCGGCGGAGGTATTGCCGGTGCGGTCCTGACTTCGTCGGGAATATCCGGGGCGGCTCCGACCGCCGTCGCCCAAGCCGAACCGCCGGCCGAAGGCGAGGCCACCGAAGGCAGGGGCAGCCACATCGCTGACGCCCTGGCTCCGCTGGTCTCCAACGGCACCATTGATCAGGCTCAGGCCGATGCCGTGGCAGAGGCACTGCGTGAAGCCGCTCCCCAGCCTGGTGAACGTGGTGGCAAGGGTCATCACGGGATGCGCCTTGGGGCGGGTGAGGTGGCTGAATCGCTCGGCCTGGACGCTGAGGCATTTCGTGATGCGATCCGTGAAGGATCAACTCCAGCCGAGGCAGCACAGGCTCAGGGTGTTGAGCCACAGGCCCTGATCGACGCCATGGTGGCCCAGGCAACCGAACGGACCAATCAGGCCGTTGAGGACGGCAAGATCACCCAGGAACAGGCCGACGAGAAGTTGGCCGAAATCCAGGAACGGATCACCGATTCGGTGAACAACGGCATGCCTTCAGGTGGCCATCGCGGGCCGGGTGGCCCGGGTGGCCATCGTGGGCCCGGCGCCATTCCGGAGGCCGACGCCGAGAGCTGACCTCCTCACCACAATCAGACCCCTGACCCCGAAGGGGCCGGACCAATTGGTCCGGCCCCTTTGCGTTGGGAGGCCGTGCGTTCGGGACTGCGCCGGACCGCCGTGGGAAATGGAGGGGCGTGATAGACCGTTGAGGTGACCCAGCTGTCCACCTTCGAGGTATTCGTTCAGGCGTTTCTCGCCGTGTTCATGATCGTGAACCCGATCGATCCCGTGAAGATCATCATCTTCAACCGTGTGGTCCTCGAGCAGAACCTCAATCGCACGGCCGCGGCCGTCAAGGTCGCTCTGATCGTGTTCGGAATCTTGATGGTGGCATCCCTGATCGGGCGCGAGCTACTCCAACTGCTCGGAATCAACCTCGGCGCGTTCGGTGTGGTTGGCGGTGTGATCGTTGCGGGCATGGGCTTCGAGATGCTCTACGGCGGAAAGTCCAGCCGGACTCAGGGAGTCAAGGAAGTCGAAAAACTCGAAGAAACCGATCCTGAGGCCGAAGGTCTGGTTCTTCCCCTCGCGACACCATTGATGGCCGGCCCTGGCGGCATCACCACGGTGATCACGCTGGCAGCAAGCAACAAGGCAGGAATCGACGGCGTCTGGCCCACGGTTGTGGCCGTTGCCCTCGTTTGCGTCTGCGTGGTGATCGGGTTCGCATTGTTGGGGGGATTCTTCGCCAGGCTGAGCACAAGCGCAACAGCCATGCTCGCCCGAATCGGTGGTCTGATCCTGGCAACCATCGGAGTCCAGTTGGCTCTTGGTGGCCTGCGCACCTTCTACGGTTTCTGAATTTCCCCCACGGCTTCTGGATTGATTGCCTGAGAAATCTGCTCTGAGTCCGCCAATGGCAGACGGGTGGTCAGCGTGGCTCCGAGATCGGAGCTGGAAGCCATGACCGTTCCGCCATGGGCCTCGATGATTCCGCGGGCGATTGCCAGCCCCAGTCCGGATCCTCCTCCTGGAGAACGTGCCGGATCTTGTTGGTAACCGGCCTCGAATACCTGCTCCAGAGCCGCCTGGGGGATCCCGGGGCCGCTGTCCATCACCGCGAGCACGGCTGAACCGTCCTCTGTGGACAGAGCGATGCGGATTTCCCCGCATTGAGGTGTGAAGCGAATGGCGTTGTCGACGATGTTGCCGATTGCCCTGCCGAGTTCATCGGGTGCGGCGGTGATCGTGACGGCGTCCTGATTGGTTTCGGGGATGATCGAGATGCCCTTTCGCTTGGC
>JAHRAZ010000138.1 GCA_020027475.1 Microthrixaceae bacterium | reverse complement strand
TGTTGCAGTGGAGGAATCTCACCTACTGGGTCGACGACGAGGGTGACCTCAGGCTGGATTCCGGCATCTTGCAAAAGCAGCAACGCCGGCTCCAGATTTCCCGCCTGCAGTCGGTGGATGTGTCTCGACCGTTCTTTCCGCGGTGGTTCGGGTTGGCCACAGTGCGAGTTGAGGCTGCCGGGTCCGGTGAATCCAAGGTGGATCTGGCCTACATGGATCTTCGAGCCGCTGAGGCGTTGGTTGACCAACTGCTGGCACTTTCTGCCGGAGTGGCAGGCGATGCCTGCAGCGAGGGTGTGGCTCCGGTGGCCCCTGAGGTGATCCTGGCCAGGGTGAACTCGAGCGAACTGTTGCTGTCACTTCTGTTGAGGACCTCGACGGCGGCACTACTACTCGTTTCGGTGTTCTTCGCAACAGTCTCATTCGTCACCGAGGGCGCAGGCGGACTCCTGATCGCGGTGATCACAGGTGGAATCCCCTTGGCCAGCGTCTTCACGGAGTACCTCCGAAATCACAACTTCACTGTGGCCACATCTGCGGATGGATTGAGAATTCGGCGGGGAATGACCACGACCTTCTCCAACACGATTCCCCCGGGAAGGGTTCATGCCGTTGGTTTCGTCGAAGGGTGGCTGTGGCGAAAGTTGGGCTGGGTTCGAGTTGAGCTGAACCTGGGGGGATCCCCAGGCCGAAACGACGACTCCTCTACCACCAACGTGCTGTTGCCGATCGCCTCGCAGGAGGAAGCAGTTCGTTTGGTGGATCAGTTGCTGCCGGGAGCCAACCCGGACCGCGTGGAGCGGACCTGTGCTCCGCAACGTTCGGTGTGGCGCGCGCCGTTTCAATGGCGAAATGTCTCGCTGGGTTCCAACGATGACTATGTGGTGATGACGAACGGATGGTTGACTCGCAACACCGTCCTGGTCCCCCACGGTCGTCTCCAGTCGGTCCGCCTCACCCGTGATCCGCTTGAATCGCAACTGGGGTTGGCGTCGCTGCACATCGACTCGACTCCCGGACCTGTGGTCCCGGTTGCTCCGCACATCGACGGAGTGTTCGCCCGGGAATTCGCAGAGGCGCAAGTCGAGCGATCCCGAAGCGCACGGGCCGGTTCAGCACCCGAGCGATGGATGCTCCCCGGTTAGAGCTGTGTCGGGCAGGCCAGAGCTGTGCCGTCACCGACATCCAGCCACACGCCGGTGCCCCCAAGTTCATGTGGCCGCTGATCGTCCATCTTGAACCTCAACACGTCTCGATAGAAGTGGATGGCCTCATCCAGGTCGGTGACATCAAGGGCGACATGTTGGATGCGGGTGATCATGCAACGCCGATGATACCCGGCGTCTGTGTCGTCCTGACGGGAAGGCTCAGCGGGCAGCTGATAGGAAGACACAGTGAACAGCCAACAAGAGTCAGCATCCGGAACTGATCGGAACCCGCGGCCGAACTGGCCCTCCACGGCCGGAGCGCGGGCCGTCGGGGGAGACGACTTGCCATTGAGCAAGTACTTCTCCGAGCCAATGCCCTCCGATGTGTTCCCCGAAAACGGGATGCCGGCGAGGGATGCCTATGACCTGATTCATCTCGGGCTTCGGGTGGATGGGCAGCCGTCGATGAACCTCGCCTCCTTTGTGACCACATGGATGGAGCCCGAGGCGAAAATGATCATCGCCGAGGCGGAGCACACCAATCACATCGATCATGAGGAATATCCGATCGCCTCCCACATCGAATCGGTGTGCATCAAGATGCTCGGCGACCTGTGGAACGCCCCGGATCCCGTTGACTGTGTTGGTGTAGCCACGGTTGGATCCTCTGAGGCGATCATGCTGGGGTTGCTTGCCCACAAGTTCAACTGGAGGGCCAAGCGGGAAGCCGCCGGTCTCGCGGCAGACAAACCAAACGTTGTCTTTGGTGCGGAGACCCACATCATGTGGGACAAGTTCGCCCGCTATTTCGACGTGGAAATGCGCAAGATTCCGATGGCCCCTGACCGGTACGTGCTCGATCCGGACGAGGTTCTGGAGCACGTCGATGAGAACACGATCGCGGTCGGCGCGGTTCTCGGAACCACGTTCATCGGTGAGACCGACCCGATTGAGGAACTCAACGACCGCCTTGTCGAGCTCAAGTCGGAGAAGGGTTGGGACATCCCCATTCACGTCGACGCCGCAAGTGGCGGATTCATAACACCGTTCAGTCGGCCCGAGGAGCGCTGGGACTTCCGCCTGGAGCAGGTGGCCACCATCAACGCCAGCGGCCACAAGTACGGACTGGTCTTTCCCGGCATCGGCTGGCTGGTGTTCAGGAACCGTCAACTGCTGCCCGAGGACCTCATTTTCAGCGTCAACTACCTGGGCGGAGCGCAACCGACCTTCACATTCAACTTCTCTCGCGGTAGCGCGATGGTGCAGGCGCAGTACTACAACTTCTTGCGGTTGGGTCGCAGGGGATACACCGCTGTCGTGGAAAACATGCTGGCAAACGCCAAGTACCTCAATGAAGTCCTCGAGTCCTCCGGCCGCTTCGAGATCCTGAATCCAGAACTGCCCGAACCGGTGGTCACCTTCCGGCTCAAGGAAGGTGCCGCCACATACGACGAATTCCAGCTTGCAGATCGGCTCCGCTACCACGGCTGGATTGTGCCTGCCTACACGCTTCCGCCCAATGCGGAGCACATCTCTGTGATGCGAGTGGTGATTCGCAACGACATGAGCCGCGACAAGCTGGAAATGCTTGTCTGGAGCATTGCTGCGGCCATGGCACACCTCGACGAGTCGGGGTCGTCGCAGACACCGTCGGAAAGGAAAACTCACGAGGCTCAGCGCCAACGCTGCTGAAATCGGTCAATGCAGCTGAAATCGCCCAGCAGCGGTTGAGTGGCATGACTGTGCCGAATATCTGTGCTGATGCCGCATAATTGTGGTGATGTCGCTGTTGCACAAGTTTGTGGGGATCGTTCCCGACGCTGACCCGCGAACCAGCCGCCTGCGGGTCAGGCCAAGCCGGCCGGCCGGCCGTAACTCGAAGGAGATCAGTTGAGCACCCAGGTGGAACCGACAGAACGGACGGACATTCAGATCTCCGGCATGACCTGCGCGTCCTGCGCGGCGCGAATCGAGACCACCCTGTCCGACCTTTCGGGTGTCGAAGACGCAAACGTGAACTTTGCGACGAAAACGGCCACGGTCAACCACG
>JAHRAZ010000127.1 GCA_020027475.1 Microthrixaceae bacterium | reverse complement strand
CTCTGTTTGCTGATCATCGGGTCTTCACTGATTATCGGGGTTTCCCGATCATCCGGGGAGCTTGGCCGTGGTTTCAGATAACATATCGACATACTTCAATGTGAACCACTTTACCCACATATCGATCAGTGTTAATATGTAGGACAGAGATTTCTCAGTACCGCCGCTTGTCACGGAGAATCCCATGCCCAACCCAACCAATGAAGGCCCCACCAAAATAGGCCCCACCAGAGCGGGCGAGCCGGCGGGCGCTGTCGTCGGCGTCGAAGCAGGACAGTCCGGCCTTTGCTGTGCGCCGCTTGCCGAGAGTCCTCTGAACATTCCGGACGCGGAGGATCTGGCGCAGGCCTTCAAGGTGCTGGCGGATCCGACACGGCTGCGTTTGTTGTCTCTGGTGGCCTCCTCCACTACAGGTGAGGCGTGTGCATGTGACCTGAACGAGCCCGTGGGCAAATCTCAGCCGACGGTCTCACATCATCTGAGTCAACTGGTGGAGGCCGGGCTTCTTGTGCGGGAGAAACGTGGCAAGTGGGCTTGGTTTGCGGTTGTGCCGGAGCGACTCGTTGCGCTTGGGGCAGTTCTGGCAACCACCGAACAGCCATCCTGAGTTTCTTCCTGGTTCGGTGCGGGTCGGTGATCTGCGCGGCGTGGTGATGTGTGAGCGGACTGCTGATGGGGGAGCAACGCGCTGGAGCACCTGTGGGCGACTCAACCTTGTTGTATCTCGACACCAAGTTCTGCGAGCAGATCCAGAACCTGTTCGCGGATTCGATCGCGGATCGGCCTGATGTCATCAATGCCCTGTCCGGCAGGATCTTCGAGCGGCCAATCCCGGTAGGTGATTCCCGGGTAGAATGGGCACTCATCGCCACATCCCATGGTGATTACCGCGTCGCTGGCCCGAACTGCTGCTTCGGAGAGTGCCTTGGGCCGGGCTCCAAGCGCGAGCAGGTCGATCCCGACTTCGTCCATTGCCTGCACCACCGCGGGATTCACTTCGCTTCCCGGAGCCGTTCCGGCTGAGCGGACCACCACAGCGTTGCCGCCGAGTCGCGCGGTGAAGGCTGCAGCCATCTGCGAGCGGCCCGCGTTGTGCACACATACATAGAGGACTTCGGGAATCCGGTTGACCGGCGTGATCGTCGGGTGTTTCTTCTCCGCAGGATCAGCCACTGGAGGGATCTCCGTTGCTGAGAACCTCTTGGGATCCGGCGAAGATGAATCTCACGAGAACCCATGCCACCGGCACGGCAAGTATCTGCATCACGACGAACATGGAAACCGATGAAGGTGAAATCCCGTTGAACGTGTCGGTGAACATTCGCGAAACAGTCACGGCCGGATTGGCAAAGCTTGTCGATGAGGTGAACCAGTGTGCTCCGGCTATCCAGGCCGCAATCGCCATGGCCACAACGTTGGAGCGTCCGGTGCGGACGCAGCCATGAATCACAAGCAACAGGCCAAGCGTCGCGATGAATTCTCCCAACCAGAGTCCGGGAGATGATCTGACTCGGGTTGAGAACTCCACCGCCGGGTATTCGAACATGAGATTGGCGATGATTGTGCCCAGGATTCCGCCTGTCAGTTGAGCGATCATGTAGAGCGCTGCCTCACGACTGCTGATGGTGCCGAAGAATCGATCCAGCAGAGTCACGGCCGGATTGAAATGGGCACCCGACACACCGCCGAATGTGTAGATGAGGGCCAGAAGTGCGGCACCAACCGCAACGGATATGGTCAGAAGCTGGATTCCCGGTTCGTCGCTGAGCGTGCTGGCCATGATCGCCGAACCGACAACCGCGACCATGAGGAGACAGGTGCCGACCGCCTCAGCCAACAAACGTCGCGGCAGGTTGAGTCCGAGCGCTCCGGTGCCGGACTCCGGGAGTTCCGAGAGATCCATTCTGTTCAGTCCCGCATTGCTCTTTCTTCGCACGGGCCTACACCAGCACTGGACAGGTTTGCCGCCGTATGGATCACACCCATGTGGGAGAAGGCCTGTGGGAAGTTGCCGAGCAAACGCCCCGCGGTGGGGTCGTACTCCTCGGAGAGCAGGCCAACGTCGTTGCGGAGGTCCAGGAGCTTGTTGTAGAGCTCAACGGCTTCCTCCCGTCGGCCTATCAGGGCGAGGTTGTCGGCGAGCCAGAAGGAGGTTAGGAGGAAGACCCCCTCATCCCCGGACAGCCCGTCGGCGGACTCTCCATCGGTTTCGTACCGTTTCACGAAACCGTCCTCGGTCAGATGTTCCTGGATCGCCTCGATCGTGGAAACGATCCTGTGGTCTTCGGGCGGCAGGAAGCCGACCGGTGCCATCATCAGAAGGCTGGAGTCGAGACGATCCGATCCGTAGTACTGGGTGAAGGCTCCGACACGGGGATTCCAGCCTTTCTCGCAGACCTCCGCATGGATCTGGTCGCGAATGGCCTCCCACCGTTCGCGGTGGGGACCATCCAGGTTTTCGAACCTCATCAAGCGGATAACGCGGTCGAAGGCCACCCAAGCCATCATCTTGGAGTGTGTGAAGTGCTGCCGCGGCCCGCGCACTTCCCAGATGCCCTCATCGGGTTCGCTCCAGACCTTCTCGAGATGCAGCATCAGCGCCGTGATGATGTCCGTGCCATAACCCTCTTCATCGGAAATTCCGCCCCGGCGGGCGGTCAGCGCAGCATCCAGCACTTCTCCGAAGACATCGAGTTGGAACTGCCCGGATGCGGCGTTGCCGATCCTCACCGGCTGTGACCCTTCGTAGCCGGGAAGCCAGTCAAGCTCGAGTTCGGTCAGTCGTCGTTCACCCCTGATTCCGTACATGATCTGAAACTCGCCAGGACTGCCGGCCACGGCGCGGCGAAGCCAACGCGACCAGCTGCTTGCTTCCGATTTGTAGCCGGAGATCAGAAATGCTTGCAGGGTGAGCGTGGCATCGCGGAGCCAGGAGTAGCGGTAGTCCCAGTTGCGTTCGCCGCCGATCTCCTCCGGCAGTGAGGTTGTTGCTGCGGCCACCATGGCTCCGCTGGGTTCGTAGGTCAACGCCTTGAGTGTTATGAGCGAGCGTACGACGTCATCGTGCCAGCCGCCCTCATATGTGCATTGCGAGACCCAACTGCACCAGTACCGCTCAGTACGTCTCAACACGGCAAGACCGTCGTGGGGAATCGGGGGATCGTCGGCCGAGTCGAACCAGGCGATGGAGAAGGATTTCGAGGAACCTGCAGACATCGTGAAGTTGGCCGTGGTCTCGAAGTCATGGCCGCTGAGTTCCACCGGGCTGTGGAATCGGAGTCCATCCCGGCCTGCAACCAGGGTGATTCCGTCGCCCGAGGACTGGACCCAGGGAACGATCGAGCCGTAATCGAAACGGACGATCAACTCCAGTTCCATCTCCACCGAACCGCTGATGCAGTCCACGATGCGATGGATGGTGGGAGTCCGGCTGGCGGGAACCATGAAGTCCTTCACCACAACAGTTCCCGACGGTGTCACATGGGTTGTCTCCAGAACCAGCGTGTCGGTGATGTACTTTCGGGTTGTCTGCACTTGGTCACCGGCAGGACAGAGCCGCCAACACCCGTTGTATGCCGTGCCCAGCAATGCAGCAAAACATGCTCCCGAATCAATCCGCGGGGCACACCACCAATCGACCGACCCCTCTCGCGAAATCAGGGCCACCGATCGGGTGTCCCCGACGATTGCGTAGTCCTCGATCAGGCCTGCCACTTCAGCGCTCCTTGGGTTTCGAAGATCAGATTCCTCCGCACGGCTTTCAATCTTCTTCCGAAGGGTCGATCAACACCTGTGATGGTCGGTCTTTCGACATGGCGGTGAAGAACCAGTTGGCCATCGCTGCTGCACGCTTGTCCGCACCGGTGAGCAGCGCGAGGTGCACGGTACCCCACAGAAGGAAGGCCGGACGACCGGTGAGTTTGATGTTGGGTGGAAGCTCAGCCACAGCTGCACCCTTGCCGATGGTGGCCATCGAACCTCTGTCGCGGTAGTGAAATGGCTGTGGTTCCTTGTGCATTCGAATCATCCGGTCAATGGTCTTGCCGACGTGTTCCCCGGCCTGCATTGCCACCGAACCCAACTGTGGCAGAACCTCCTGTGTTTTGGCATCGGTGATCCAGGCCTGATCGCCGATCACATAGACCTCTGGGTGAGTCTTCAGATTCAACGTGGGCTCCACGGGTACGCGACCGTGCTGCAGGTCGTCGGACAGTCTGCTCACGATCTCTGTGGTCTTGAGTCCGGCTCCCCAGATTGTGGTGGTGGCGTGGATCTCCTCACCAGTTGCGAGAGTGACTGACTCGGGACCGATCTCGGAAACCATCTCTGCGAGTCTTACCGTTACACCGATCCGTTCGAGTTCTTCCTTGGCGTATGAACTCATACCTTCGTCGAACATGGTCAGAAGTCGGTCGGCGTGTTCGACAAGCGTGATTTGCGCCATCCTTGCCTGCTGCCCCGGGGCGTCCTCGCCCATGCTTTCCTTGAGCAAATGTGCCAGGGCGCCGGCCATCTCGACTCCCGTGGGTCCACCGCCAACGATCACGGTGTCGAGCATCCTCGATGAGTGCGACTCTGCCTTGATCGAGTCCTCGTACAACCTGAGCATGTGGTTCTTCACCCGAACAGCGTCGTTGAGGGTGTACATCGCAAAGGCGTTCTCCTCGGCGCCGGCGGTCCCGAAGTAGTTCACCACCGTGCCCAGCCCCACCACCAGGTAGTCATAGGTCTGGTCCTCCCAATCCTTGAAGCTGACGGTCTTGGATTCCAGATCGATGTCTGAAACGGAAGCTTTCACGAACTCGAGATTTGGCTGGCGATCCATGGCGGTGCGCAGCGGGTGAGCCACTGTCTGGGGAGCGAGCAGGTCGGTTGCCACCTGGTAGATCATGGGTTGGAACGTGTGGTAATCGTGCTTGTCCACGAGGACTACGTCCACATGTGCCTTCTTCAGCTTCGTGGCTGCTCCGAGTCCGGCGAAGCCGGCGCCGAGTATGAGGACCTTCGGGCGTTGGGACATGGTGTACACGCTAACCCCGGCTGATTCGCCCGGATCTCCGAAACTCAGTCCGATGTTTGTCGGTCGCCAGTAGGGTTCTGGGTCCAGCAACAGAATGGAAGCCGGATTTGATCCAGCCGACCATCCTGGAGGACAACGGCCGAAGGTGACAACGACCCGACCATGGACGACAATCACCGCATCAAGTTGTTGCTGTCGGATGTGGACGGCACGTTGGTGACTCCGGACGACGAACTGACCTCTGCCACAATCAAGTCGGTTCGCCTTCTGCGCGAAATGGGCGTGGATTTCGCCATTGCCAGTGGACGACCACCGCGCGGGATGTTGATGCTCATCGAACCCCTACGAATCGTTTGTCCGATCGCAGCATTCAACGGGGGAACGGTCGTCAATCCCGACATGAGCCTCGTAAGCCAGAAGGCGGTACCGGGGTTGTTGATCGACGACCTTTTCGCCTTGATCGTGCAACACGGACTCGAGCCATGGGCCTATTCGGGTTCGGAGTGGTACGTGCTCGATGACGAGACTCCCCATGTGCGTCAACATTCGGCCACCATGGGTTTCGAGCCCGAGCTGGTGAGCAGTTTCGATGGCGTGGACGAGTTCGGCCTCATTGTGGGGGTTGGCGATGATCACGATGCCGTCAAGACTGCCGAACTCCAGATCCAGGGATCGATGGGCACCGAGGTGTCGGTCAGCAGATCCCAGCCCTACTACGTCGACGTAACTCATCCGGACGCGAACAAGGGCGCGGTCTCCCGTTTCATGATCGAGCACTTCGGATTGGAGACGTCGGAACTCGCCAGCATCGGCGACGGTCCGAACGATGTCGACATGTTCGCGAACAGCGGGGTCTCAATTGCGATGGGCAATGCCGGTGACCAGGTGCAGGCATCAGCTGAGTATGTGACCGACTCCAATGATGAGGACGGTTTCGCGAACGCGGTCCGTCATTACCTGATTGGCCACAACGATCCGGTTACCGGCTTAGCCTGAACGGAATGGGTGACATGAACGGTCCCACGATCGGAATCGATTTCGGCGGAACTGGCACCAAGGCTGCTTTGGTGTCGGTTGATTCGGGCGAGCTCCTCACCGAAAGGTTCCGGATTCCCACCCCCCACCCGGCAACGCCGGAGTCGATGGTTCCGGTGATGGCCGAGCTGATTCAGAGCGCCGGCAAATCCACGGCGGTGGGGATCACCATTCCTTCGGTGGTCCAGCGGGGAGTTGTCCTGACCGCGGCGAACATTGATGACTCGTGGATCGGTGTCGATGCGGCGGAATTCTTCTCCTCCGAACTTGACCGCCAAGTAGTGGTCGTGAACGACGCCGATGCCGCCGGAATCGCCGAGATGCGCTTCGGAGCGGGCCGTGGTTGCGACGGGGTTGTGATCGTGCTGACCCTCGGGACCGGCATCGGCAGCGCCGTCTTCGTGGACGGCATCCTGGTACCCAACACCGAGCTCGGCCATCTGGAATTCAGAGGAGCGGACGCGGAGAAGTATGCCGCCGCCTCTGTGCGGGTTCGCAAGGATCTGTCCTGGAAGAAGTGGGGACACAGAGTGAACCGGTATTTTCAGATGGTCGAGGAGTTGTTCACACCCACGCTGTTCATAATCGGTGGCGGTGTGTCGAAAAAGGCGCACAAGTACCTCAAGTACATCGATGTTCGAGCCGAGGTGCGGCCGGCAATGCTGCGAAACAAGGCCGGGGTCGTAGGTGCCGCGATGGCGGCGTACGAATCGACGCAGGCCTGACGAACTCAACGCACATCAATTCACAAGCCAGATCAAGTCAATCCGGATCAAGCCAGCCCGGATCAAGCCAACGGAGACGAAATGCCAACCAAACACCCAATGCAGCTCGGAATGGTCGGACTTGGCCGAATGGGTGCCAATCTCGTTCGCCGACTGATGCGGGACGGACACCACTGCGTTGTCTATGACGTCAATCAGGCGGCTGTCTCCGAGTTGGTGCCCGAAGGTGCAACGGGTGCCGAGAGCCTCAGCGACTTGGTGAGCAAACTGGATGGCCCCCGCGCGGTGTGGATCATGGTGCCGGCCGGATACGTCCAGGGAACCGTGGATGAGCTCTCGGGGCTTCTGTCCGCTGGTGATTCGATCATCGACGGTGGCAACTCCTATTACCGCGATGACATCCACCGGGCGAAGCAACTGTCTGGCAAACAGATTCACTACATCGATTGTGGGACCAGCGGCGGCGTGTGGGGTCTGGAGCGCGGCTACTCCTTGATGATCGGTGGCGAAGATCGCCCTGTTGAACGGCTGGGACCGATCTGGTTGACGATTGCGCCGGGCGAAGGCTCCGCGGATCCGACGCCCGGGCGAACACCGGGAAAAGGCACGGCCCAGGATGGTTACCTGCACTGCGGCCCCAACGGAGCCGGCCACTTCGTGAAGATGGTGCACAACGGAGTCGAATACGGAATGATGGCGGCCATCGCCGAGGGTTTGAGCGTGATCAAACACGCCGACGCGGGACTGCATCCCCAGGAGATCGACGCCGAGACGGCACCGCTGCGGCATCCCGAGTACTACCAGTACGACATTGATGTTGCAGAGGTGGCAGAGGTGTGGCGGCGCGGTTCGGTGATCGGATCATGGTTGGTTGACCTCACCGCCGCGGCGCTCGCGGAGAGCCCTGACCTGGAGGGGTTCGCGGGCCGGGTCAGCGACTCCGGTGAAGGCAGATGGACCACCATCGCCGCAATCGAGGAAGGTGTCCCTGCTTCGGTCATCAGCTCTGCGCTCAACGAAAGATTCGAGTCCCGCGATCTCGGTGACTTCACCGGCAAGGTGCTTTCGGCGATGCGCGGACAATTCGGCGGCCATGCAGAAAAGAACTCCTGACCGCTCGTATGGAACACAACATCAGGGTTTTCCCCGATTCCGACGCTCTGGCATTCGCTGCCGCCGAACACGTCGCGTTGGTGGCGACCAGCTCGGTCGAGGGCCGGGGTTCGTTTGACTTCGCGGTGAGTGGAGGGCGAACTCCGTGGGAGATGTTCTCCCATCTGCGGGGGATGGACATGCCGTGGAGCAGGACGAATGTCTTTCAGGTGGACGAACGGTTCGCGCCGGACGGAGATCCGGCTCGAAATCTGACTCACCTGCGCGAGGCACTTTCGGATGTTCCGGCCACAATTGTGCCAATGGACGCGGATGTGGACCCGAACAATGTCGATTCCACCGCCCTGGCCGCACATTCCTATGCATTGGCACTTCCAGCGGAATTCGATCTCGTGCACCTGGGTCTTGGTCCGGATGGTCATACGGCTTCCCTGATTCCGGATGACCCGATTCTGGAAGAGAGGACCGACCTGGTGGGTTGTACAGGCATGTATCAGGGACACCGGCGGATCACTCTCACCTACCCGGGACTCGCTCTGGCGACCCAGTTGATGTGGGTCGTCTCCGGTACGTCCAAACAGGATGCTTTGAGCCGCTTGCTGAGTGGCGATCAGTCGATTCCCGCAGGCCGCGTGGTTGCTGGAGAGTCTCTCGTAATGGCAGACGCAGACGCAGCGGATCCAGACGCAATGTCCGACGAGCCCAGTGAAGGTTGAATGATGGTTGCCGAAGACACAGAACTGAGTTGTTCCGTTCCGCCCGACGATCATGTGATCGTGCTGTTCGGTGCCAGTGGTGACCTGGCGGCCAGGAAGCTGTTGCCGGGGTTCTTCCACCTCGCACAGGTGGGTCTGATGCCCCCTGGTTTCCGGATCATCGGCACCTCCCGAAAGGACATTTCCACCGACGAGTTCCGGGACCTCGCCCGCGAAGCTGTTGACCAGTTCGGTCGAGGCGGACTCAGTGACGATCAATGGAGCAGCTTTTCCGAACGATTGTCGTATGTGGCGAGTGATGCGTCGGACATGTCGGCTCTGGCGACCGAGGTCGACTCCGCCAAGGCATCGATGAGCAGTTCCGTCGAGGTTCTGTACTACTTGTCCATCCCACCCATGGCCATGTCGGGGATCGTGAAGGGGCTGGGTGCGTCGGGTCTGATTGATTCGGGGGCCAAGGTGATCCTGGAAAAGCCGTTCGGTACCGACTACGACTCGGCTCGGGCGCTCAACGAACTGCTGCTCAGCGTGTTCGCGGAGGAACAGGTGTTCCGGATTGATCACTTCCTGGGCAAGGAGGATGTACAGAACATCCTCGCCGTTCGATTCTCCAATCGACTGTTCGAGCCTGTGTGGTGCGCCACCCATGTGGCGAACGTGCAGATCGACGTACCGGAGACCCTTGGTGTTGAAGGCCGAATCGGTTTCTATGAACAGACCGGGGCATTCAAGGACATGGTGGTTACCCACCTGTTTCAGGCCCTCGGGTTCGTGGCGATGGACGCTCCGAAATCCTTTGACAATCAGGGAATGGCCGAGGCCCGCCAGAAGGTGTTCAATGCTCTGGAACTGCTGGACCCGGCCAAGGTGGTGCGGGGCCAGTACGTCGGGTATCGCGAGTCGGATCAAGTGGCAGACGACTCGGACACAGAAACGCTCATTGCCCTCGAGGCGAGAATCAACAACGAGCGTTGGGATGGGGTTCCCATCTACCTGCGGACAGGCAAACGAATGCCGGAAAGCCGCCGAGTGATCACGGTGAAACTCAAGCAACCAACAATGGACTTGTTTACCGAACAGATTGCCGCTGGCCGGACCACCGACGGCGACGAGCTCGTGTTCGAGATCGGGGAACCCGGGTCGATCAAGGTGAACTTCCAATCCAAGGAACCGGGCCCGGCGATGGTGGTGGGGCCGGCCCAGCTCAAGTTCTCCTACAAGCAGAACTTCGATCCGCGTTGCGAGCTGGAGGCCTACGAGAGGCTGCTGCACGACGCGATGATGGGTGACCGAACCCTTTTCACGAGGGCGGAGGGAATCGAACGACTCTGGCAGGTCGCGGAGCCTCTGTTGAAGTCGCCGCCCCCAGTGGAGCTGTACGAGCCGGATACGTGGGGACCGGATTCTGTTCAGGGCCTCGTCAAACCCGCCACATGGCACCTGCCGGTGCCTCCCCAGAAGGCCAAGAACTGACTCACCCGGTGCATGCCGCGCGGCCTGCAAGGCTGATCCATACTTGGGTGTGAGTCGCTCGGCTCAGAGCCGGCGAGTTAGGGGGAATGCCTCATGTCATTGACCGAACCCGCACCCACCGCGATACATCGGGGCAATTCCGACCTGCCAATGGTGGATCTCGGGGATCTCGGACTTCTCCAGCTCATGCAGGTGGATCTCGCCACCGGCGTGTGGGTGGTCCACCAACGCTTCACCCCGGGAGCGCTGATTCAGAAGCACAAACACACCGGGCCGGTATACGCCTTCACCGTCTCTGGTCGTTGGTATTACCTGGAGAGTCCGGACCAGGTGAACACAGAAGGTTCGTATCTTCACGAACCCGCGGGTTCGGTACACACACTGCATGTTCCCTCCGACGTGGACGGACCGACAGATGTCTGGTTCACGATCTTCGGCGCCAATCTGAATCTCGATGAGGACGACAACGTCGAGATGGTGGTGGACGCGGCATTCATCTACGAGTTCTACAAAGCCATGTGTTCCGAGCAGTTCGGCGTGGCGGATCCACCTGTGATCGTCATTGAGTGAATTGCCGATGCGCTTGAGTCCATGCGGTGCATTGGGATCTCGTGTGGCATTGGGTGCCCGTGCGGCCCTGAGACTCCTACTGGGGATTCCATGCGGTGCGTTGAGGCCGGCAAAGTAGTTTCTGTAACCTGTTCCGGTGCCAGTCGGCTCATGATTCACTCAAACTCATGATTCATTCAAGGGGGAATCCATATGGCGATAGTCAATGCCATCGAAGCGTCACCTCAAGGACGTCGACGATTCGAACTGTCGAGTCCTGCCACGCTGGAAAAGGTGGGCGAATTCGAGTGCGCCACCGAGGCCGACATCGCATCCATCCTCTCGCGGGCTCGGGACGCACAACCGGGCTGGGAAGCCATGGGTGTGGAACTCCGGGCCGAGTTCCTGAAGAGGGCGCTGGCAAACCTTGTCCGAAACCAGGACAAGTTCGTGGATGTCATCGTCGGAGAATCCGGCAAACCTCGAACCGAAGTGCTGATGATGGACATCTTTGCGGCGGCGGACTCCCTCTCGTTCCTGGCCAGGAAGTCCCCCAAGTGGCTGAAAACCGAGAAGCTCTCCCTGCATGGCATCCTGAGACTCACGAAACGAGTTGAGGTTCACTACCAAGCGCTCGGAGTGGTCGGAGTCATATCGCCGTGGAATGGCCCTCTGATCCTTTCCCTCAACCCTGCGATCCAGGCCCTGATCGCCGGAAACACAGTGGTGGTCAAACCTTCGGAGGTGACTCCCTTCTCCGGAAAGCTCGCCGTGGACCTCTTCGCTGAGATCGGTATTCCGGACGGCGTCATCCAGGTGGCGATGGGCGACGGTGAGACGGGTGCTGCGCTGGTGGATGGCGGCGTGGACAAGATCCACTTCACCGGCAGCGTTGCCACCGGGCGCAAGATCGCCGAGTCATGCGCTCGCCAGTTGATTCCCTGCACCCTCGAACTGGGCGGCAACGATGCCATGATCGTGTGTTCTGATGCGGATCTCGACACCGCCGCAGGTGGCGCTGTCACGGGATCGATGTTCAACACCGGTCAGTATTGCTGTGGGACCGAGCGTGTCTATGTGATGGAGGACATCGTCGATGGTTTCACCGACCGTGTCGTGGACCGGGTCAACGCCCTCAGGCAGGACACAAGCGGCGAGTTCGACGTTGGGCCGATGTTCTGGGACCGACAACTGGACAAGGTTGAGCAGCATGTCACTGACGCAGTCGCTTCGGGAGCCACGGTGCTGGCCGGTGGCCACAAGAACGACAAGCTTCCGGGTTTGTATTTCGAGCCGACTGTGCTCGGCGACGTGACGCCGGACATGGATGTGATGCAGGAGGAGACCTTCGGTCCGGTTCTTCCGATCGTTTCGGTCTCCAGCGTCGACGAGGCTGTGAAATTGGCAAACGACTCGCCGTATGGCCTCTCCGGAAGTGTCTGGACCGCAGATGATGAATTCGGTGTGCGGATTGCTTCGAGGATCCACACGGGAAGCGTGTCGGTCAACGACATGTCCGTCACCTATGGCATCCCAGAGGCCCCCTTCGGCGGCCGTGGCGACAGCGGCGTTGGTCAAGCCAATGGTGAAATCGGAGTGAAGAGCTTCTGTCACGCCCAACCGATCGTGATTGACCGATTCGGTGGCAAACAAACGGCTCAGCAGTATCCCTATTCCCGCAGTGGTGAGAAGATGATGCAACGCATCATTCGCGGCCTCTGGGGCAAGGGAATGTCCAGGATCCGCTGATCTGACTTCCCTGGGGAAACGATCCCGAGTCGACTGACCCGCGGTTTCTCGAAGTCCTGCCCCCAGAGATGGAAAAACCGGCGCCAAGGTCCATTCGCGGGCTGTACGATGATCCCATGAGCCGTAAGAAGCACGTAGAAGTCATCGCAGAAGTTCCAGTGCTCGATGAAGCAGGCGGGGTCTTGGATTCCGCGGCTGATTTGGCTGACGAAAGTGTCAAGAAGGGCGGACGCTTCATCAAGAAGCTCATCCTGCTCACGATCCTCGGGTTGATCGCATATGCGATCTACAAGCTGGTCAGCGCGGACAACTCACCGCCGCAGATTGATCTGGCCGCCAGCTACGGATCGGACGCCGGTACTCCTCCGGCGGATGAGTCCCCCGACTCGGCATCTTGATCACGGTCTGTCCGACGTAGCGCCTCCGGCGCGGTTACCAAACTCAGAGAACCCGCGGCGCAAGCCGCGGGTTCTCTGGTTGTTGGCTTAACACTCGGGCTTCTGGCCTCATGTTGGAGTACCCCGACGAGGGTCCCCTTCGGCCTCCGCAGCTGTCTTCCCCTCGGTTTCGGTATTCCGGGATGTCCTTTCGTCGCGCATCCAGACGGTTCGTTGCGGGTAAGGGATTTCGATGCCCGCCGCGTCCAATGCTTCCTTGATGCGCCGGTTGAGTTCCCGCTGGACCACAAACTGTGCGGCCGGCTTGGTCTTGATGGACATTCGCAGAGTGACCGCGTCGGCATCGAGCGCCTGGACACCGAGGACCCTGGGTTCTTCCAGAATCAGGGTGGAGTACTCGTCGTCTTCGGCGAGTGTGTGTGCTGCGGCGCTGAGAATGTCGCTGGCGGCGTCCACGTCGGCTCCATAGGCAATCCCGACATCCACGAGGGCAACAGCCCAGAGTTGGGACTTGTTCCCCACCCTCTGAACCTGACCGTTGGGCACGTGCCACACGGTGCCGTAAATGTCGCGCAACACGGTCGTACGAAGAGTCACTCGCTCCACGGTGCCCGTGGCTTCGCCGAGGTCAACTATGTCACCGACCCCGAATTGATCCTCGGCCACCATGAAGATGCCGGCGATGAAGTCCTGGACGAGGGATTGAGCTCCGAAACCCAGTGCAACGCCGGCGATTCCTGCGCCGGCGATCAAGGGTCCAAGGTTTATCCCGAGTTGTCCCAGCACGAGCAACAGGGCGATGGTCCAGATGATTGCCGCTGAAATCGAGTTGAGGACATGGGTGATGGTTTCGGCTCGTTGTTTGGCTCTCTCGCGGATCTGGGTGGAGCGTTCGGCATCGCGCGCTGTGGCGATTTTCATCGTCAGTTGATTGCCGGTGATGCCCGACACGGTCTTCCTGATTGCCCGGCGCACGAACCAGGTGGCTATCAGGGCGACCGCGAGAACAAGGAGGATGTGCAGTGACTTGTCCAGGAACACACCCGCCCAATTTGCCGCCGCCTCGCTGCCTGTCTGGTCGTAGACCTGCTCGCAGATGAACGAGTTGCCGTCTTCGCAATCAGGGACGTCGTCGGGCGTGGAGGCAGCGGTCTCGCCGACTTGGCGGGCAAACAAGGATCCGATGCCGATGATCTGTGGGAGCGGTTGTGTGAGCATCTGCGCCTTCGCGTCTGGTTCGTTGTTTCACCCTGGCCGCTTGCCCATGAGGTCGGCGGAGAATGAACGGAGAATGAACGGTGTTCTCAGGATGAATCTAGGTCGGGACGGCTGCCTCGGGTGGGAGGAGCGCCACACACCGCCCTCGTGAAGCCGGGCGATGCGCAGCGCGGAACGGTCGAAGGTGATTCAATGACGGGATCGGGCGCGTGCGATCGGCGTGCTGAACTGGGGACAACAGATGACGGAAATTCAACGAGCAAGGGACCTGTTCGAACACCTTGATTCCCTGTCAACCGCCACGGCCGCCGGTGAATCGTTCAGCCGGTCTGCACTGAAGGCCATTTCAGACCAAGGCCTGACGGGATTGGCCGTGCCGGCCGAAGCCGGCGGACGTGATCTGCCTCTGGTGGAAGCCGTGCGCGTATGGGAGGAACTGTCACGAGCCGACGCGTCCATCGGTTGGTGTGCATTCGCATCTGATTCCGCAATGGCCTATTTCGGCGCGTACCTGCCTGATGATGGTTTGAGTGAGCTGTTGGGCCAAAGCGGCGAGCTGCCGCTACCTGTTGTCGCGGGCCAATTCGCACCCAATGGATACGCTGTTCTTGCAGGCAACTCCTGGATTTTGTCGGGGGACTACCAATTCGGTTCCGGTATTCGGCTGGCTGACGTTGCCGGGGCTGGATTCTTTGCCGACCGGGGTGACGGAAGTGATTCCTCCTATCGGCTGGGCTGGCTGCCAGTGGAGGCGGTTGATCTGAGGGGCAACTGGGATGTCATGGGACTGCGGTCCACGCAGTCAGTGGATTATCACATCGAGCAGGTGGCGATGCCCGAGTCGGCCACATTCGACTTTTTCGCTCCAACCCTTCACCGGGGTTCCGCCAAGCATCACCTTGGGGTTCTGCCGCTTACCGCGGCGGGTCATGCCGCTTGGGCGCTCGGTGTGGCTCGCCGAATGCTTGATGAACTGATCCACGTGGCTGGACGCACGAGGATGGGCGCTGCATCGTCGCTGGCCGAATCGGAATACTTTCTGATCAACCTGGCGAGACTCGAGTCGCGACTCCGGTCGGGGCGGGCCTGGGTTGCCGAGGTCTGCGAGGCCGCGGAAGCCGAGTGTGCCGAGCGTGGCGACTGGGTGTCGGTGCCAACGGCGAACCTGCTCAGGCAGACCTGCGTTCACGTGAATCGGGATGCGGTGGAGATTGCCCGCGAGGCGTACTCCCTCGCGGGAACCACGGCGCTCAGGGAAGGTCCGTTGCAGAGGTGCTTCCGTGATCTGCACGCTGGATCCCAGCACTACTTCGCCTCCGATGCAGCCAGTGTCGAGTGGGCACGCGGGCTTCTGGACAACTGATCACCAGACAGTCGAACGAGTCGTGGTGACCGTCGCCATGATCTGCAGATATCTCCCGGGAGGGGACCAATGAAGGACTTCAGCGGCGCAAGAATTCTCGTGACGGGCGGCGCCAGCGGCATCGGATTCGGTTTGGCGAATGCCCTGGTCGAGCAGGGCGCCAGCTCGGTGGTCATCGCCGATATCGAGCAATCTGCGATCGACGATGCCGTGGCGGAGATGCGCGTCAACACCTCGGCCGAGGTCATCGGTGTTCACACCGATGTCACTGACCTCGATTCCAACGAGGCTTTGGCAGAAACCGCCTGGTCGGCGTTCGGCGCGATCGACGTGGTCTGTCTCAACGCGGGTGTCTTCGCTGCGGGTCATGTTTGGGAGACCACAGAGGACGACTGGGATTGGGTGTTCGGAGTCAACCTTCGGGGCGTGGTCAACGGAGTCCGCGCGTTCGTTCCCCGACTCATCGAGAAGGATTCGCCCAGCCACGTGATCGTCACTGCTTCCCTGGCGGGAGTGATCGCGGCGCCGGTCTCCGGGGTCTATTGCACCTCCAAGTTCGCCGCATTGGGTCTTGCGGAAAGTCTCCACCACGATCTGGAGTTGGTGGGAGCCGATCAGGTGAGCGTGTCAGCGCTGTGCCCCGGCATGGTTTCCACAAATATCGGCGAAGGACACAGGAATCGCCCGGCAGATCTACCCGACGCCACTGTGGGACCGAATGTGAAGATGGCCCTCGACGGCATTCAGGATGCTATGGACCGCGGGCTGGGAAACGTCGAAGCGGGTCGCAACGCCATAGGACAGGTCATGGATGGTCGTTTCTACGTCTCCACTCATCCAGTGGAGGTGTGGAATCGGCTGGTGGGAGTTGCCAACGATGATCGTCTCGCCGGTCGCGCTCCGCAGTTCCAGATCCTCGAGTGACCGGGTCCGAAGTTGCAGCCACGGGTATTGCCGGAAGATGCTGCTGAGGCAATCACCTCGACGGAATCCGCACATCGGGCAGTCCCGCCAATCAGGTCATCAGAATCAGATCCTATTCATCGGCTCTGTGGTGTCGAACCTTCGTGGGCGTTGCCGGCTCCGTTTACGCTCCCCAGGTCCACCATCCGGTCCAGGCCGACAAGCTTCTCCGCTTCGTGGGAAATGAATATGGTGGTGAGTCCTCGGCGACGTTCACGAATTGTTCGCATGACCTTTCGAGCAGTTGTCTGATCGAGTTGGGCAAGGGTTTCATCGAGCACCAGAACGGGCGCTTCGGTCAGGAGCGCTCTTGCAGTCATGAGACGCTGCCTTTCTCCGCCACTCAGCGAAGAACCATCGGGGCCCGTTGGGCGCGTCAACAAGTCGGTCTCAGCGGTATCGCGCAGGTCCATTGAGGAGAGGGCATCCATCATCGAATCTGTGGTGGCTTCCGCGTTCGCCACCAGGAGATTGTCGGCGACTGTTGAATCGAATACATGATCGGGCTGGAGTACCACTCCAACGAGCGCTGCCACTTCAGCGGGGTGTGCCTTGGCGACATCGACGGAACCGATTGTGATCTCGCCCCGCGTCGGTTGATGCCAACCGAGCAGCAACTCGACAAGCGTTGATTTGCCGGACCCGTTTGCGCCGGTGATGCCGACATGTGATCCACCCTCGATCTCGAGATTCAGGTGATCGAGCAGCGGGGGTCCTCCTTGGTGGGCGAAGGAAACCTCGTGGAAGGCCACCGCTGTGGGAGTTGCAGGTGGGCGTACCAAGTCGGGCACCGCAGGTTCCACGACGGCCGTGAGGGCATCCAGATTCCGCATGGCCACCCGGCTTGCCTGTAGTTCCTCTGCCGCGGCGGTCAGCGGTTCCACAGCCTCGAATGCGGCAATGCACACCAGGGGAATCACAGCCAGAAGAAGAGGATCGAGCGTGGATGCGGTAACCATCGGAACAGCGATGGCGAAGGCGGTGATCGCGGTGGCTGACGCGATCACCAACACCAGTGACTTGCTGATGGCGCGGAGAATCGAGAGTTTCAGTGTTTGGTTCGCCTCTCGGGTGTCGAAGGCATCCAGTCGATCAGCGAGCAAGTCCTCGCGGCCTGCCGCAACCAGATCTTCGATCCCGTCGAGCATCTCGACCGTCGCGCTGCTCATCTCGGAACGAGTCCTGCCGAGCTCCGCGCTGGTCGGCCCGATGGCCCAGCGCGAGATGCCCGCCAGGCCCAACGAGGCGATTCCCGAGCCCACTGCGACAGGGGCGGCGAGAACCGGGTCGATCCACCCGAGCAGAATTGCGCCCGCCACAACTGTCATGGCGGCAACCGCGGGCGGAACAGCGGCACGAAGAGGGAAGCTCGACAGAATGTCGACGTCGGTGGTGATGGACTCGAGCAGACCTCCCCTCGTGGCGCGCTCGAACGACGGCATCGGCACCCGACTGATGCGGTCGAAGAACCAGGTGCGCAGACGTGTCAGTGTCCTGAACGTGGCCAGATGTCCGACGTAGCGTTCGACGTACCGGATGACCACCTTGAATGTGGCGAATGCCCGAACGCCGGTGATGGCCAGTGCCAGGTCCGCACTCGATTGCACGGTCGACGCCTTGGCGATCAGGTACGCCGCCACCGCCACCAGCGCTAATCCGGCTCCGTGGCTGAAGAAGGCGAGCAAAGCCGTTGCGGCCATCCACCAGAGGTTCTTCCCCAGAATCTGGGCCAGCCGGATCATGCGCCGCTCACCACCGGGCTGAGCGTTGGAATCTCGATCTGCGTGTCGGCAATTGCGATGGTGCTCATTCGGTGAGCCACCAGGAGTGTGGTCCGACCGGCACAGAGACGTTCCAGTGCGATCAGCGCCCGTTGCTCATTGATCGGAGACAGGTGAGCGGTGAATTCGTCGAACACAAGCAGCTCGGAGCTGGTCATGGCGGCCCTGGCCATTGCCACGAGCTGCCGCTCACCGGTACTCAGCCGGTGCCCCCGTTCGCCGACCTCGGTGTGAAGGCCTTCTGGCAACGACAGCAACGTCGATTCGGCACCAATGCTGTGAATGGCGGCTTCGATCTCTTCCGGGGAGGCGCCAGGCTCCGCGAGGGCGATGTTTTCTCCCACGGTGCCCATGAAGAGGTGCGGTCTCTGCGGCACGTAGGCCACGCGCGACCGCCAGGTCCTCGCATCAAGGTCGGCCAGGTTCTGTGTGCCAGTGAGAATGCGTCCATTGGCTGGTTCGGAAAACTTCATCAGGAGCGCGAGAACCGTGCTCTTGCCGGCACCGCTCGGTCCCACGAGCATCGATGTCTGCCCGGGTTCCACGGTGAAACTCAGCCGGTCCAGGACCAGCTCCTGGCCGTGGCTGAAGCTCACGCCTTGGAACTCGATCGGGGCTATGGCCGAGGCGGTTGTCGTAGTTGTGCCGGCGGATGTGTGTGCCGGCTTGACTCTGATCGGATCGGATTCGGTCTCAGGCGTCTCGTCGCTCGCCGCTGGGCCCGTCGGTTCCAGAAGTTCTGTGAGTTCCGAAGCAGCTGAACCGGCCGCCTGACCGACGTGGTATTCGGCAGCCAACTGTCGCAGCGGACGAAAGAACAGAGGAGTGAGCAAGAGCACAGCAAGCGAGTTGCCGTACGACGTGTGGCCCTGAATCAAACGGAAGCTGACCTGTACCGCCACCAGGGCGGTGGCCGCTGTGGATGCCCATTCCATCACCAGAGAGGTCTGGAACGCACTCTTGAGCACCTCCATCGTGGTGGCAGCATGTCGCCGGCTCACTTCGGAGATTGCCGCGGTGGCATCGGTCTGTCGACCGTGCGCCCGCAAGGTCGGCAGTCCCGAAAGCATGTCCAGGTAGAACGCGCCCAACCATGTGAGTTCGGCTTGTCTTAGATCTGTCAGGTCTCTGGTTCTCCGACCGATCAGTGCGAGCAGCAGAACGAGCATCGCCGAAGCGAACGTGACGATCGCCACGGTCCACAGGTCGATGAACGCCACCGCCAGCACAACCAGAGTTGGACCGATCACGGCGATCATTCGCACAGGCTGGAATCGCGCCACGTAGTCGCCGATCGCTCTGGTGGTGATGGTGATGTTGGTGGCCAACGACCCGACCCTGAGCCGTTCCACCTCGGTTGGTCCCTTGGCCGCAATGTCGTGGGCCAGCGATGAGCGAAGGTCGGTGGTGACCATGTTGCCGGCGGAAGCCAGGAGCCACTGCGATCCAATCGCGAGTCCTGCGGTTGCGATCGGGAGGACGGCCATCGCTGTGAGCGGACGGATGACGGCCGCCAGATCGTCGCCGTCAACGAACACGGAGTCCACCACCGCAGCGAGCAGCAACAGCCAGACGATCTGGATTCCGAATCCGATCGAATCAACGGCAATGCCCATGCGCAGGCGTGTCTGCGCGCCGGCGATGGACTCGATACGACCGGTCGGACCCATCAGTAGCTCTCTTCGTCGAGAGTCACCTTCCCCCGGAAGAAGTAGTACACGCCAGCGGTGTAGAGGAAGATGAAGGGCAGGCCGATGATCGCCATCACGAACATCACCTTCAGAGTTTCGGGAGCAGCGGAAGCGTTGTGCACGGTGAGGGAATTCGCGGCATCCGTCGAGGATGGCAACATCACCGGGTAGAGCCCGGCAGCCACCGTGGCGATGAGCAATGCAATCGTGGCACCGGAAGCCACCAGCGCACCCAGATATGCGGCCCGGGTATTGAGTTTCCATGCAAGCATCACCGAGGCAAGGGCAAGCAGTGGGAACACAACGGTCCACGGCCTGTCAATGAAGTTGTCCTGGATGTATGTGTCGGCGGTGAGTGTCCATGCCACCAATATCGTGGCGAGAACGAAGAAGCCGCCCATCAGCAGCGGTATCGGTGCCTTCGCCCGAGCCGCAAGATCACCTTCCAGCTTCTGGGTGAGGAAGAACGCACCGTGGAGGCAGAACATGGCCACGGCGGTGATCCCGACCAGCAGTGAGTAGGGATTCAGCAGGTCGAACAGATTCGCGTGAATGTTACCGCTGGAATCCAGTGGGATTCCCCTGACGACGTTTCCCAGAGCCACTCCGAACAAGAGTGTGATTCCCAGAGAGGACCCGAAGAAGAACCAGTCCCAGGTGTTTCTCCAGGTGGGATTCTCGGATTTGCTGCGGAACTCGATTGCCACGGCACGCAGTATCAGCACGAGGAGCACCAACATCATTGCCATGTAGAAGCCGCTGAACAGCGAGGCATAGACGAACGGAAAGGCAGCAAAGAGGGCACCCCCGGCCAGGACCAGCCAGACCTCATTGCCATCCCAGATCGGCCCGATGGAGTTGAGCAGAAGCCGTTTCTCCCGGTCGTTTCGGGCGATGAAGGGGGAGAGCATGCCCACGCCGAGGTCGAATCCGTCGAGGACGGCGTAACCAGCGATGATCACGACGTAGAGAACGAACCAGATCGTGTTGAGCCACATGGTTGCCTCCTCAGGTCCTTGCCCGCTTGCGGAAGATTTCTCCGAAGGAGTCCGGTAGCGATTCGATTTCGTCCTCGGACGGTGGATCCTGGGGCCCCTCGGAGATCCGGCGGTGCATGAGCCAGAGAAAAAACACGAAGAGCACGGCATAGAGAACCACGAACATCGCAATCGAGATGGCAACCTGAATCGTGCTGACGTTGGGAGACTGGGCCCCCGAGGTTCGAAGGACTTCCCACACAACCCAGGGCTGCCGCCCCAACTCAGCCGTCCACCATCCCGAGAGGGTTGCCAGCTGGGTCAACACAATGCTCGAGACCAAGATCCAGAGAAACCATCGGGTGTGGAAGAGTTTGCGTTTCCAGAACCACAGGCCCACCCCAAGCACTGAGATCGCCAAGAAGATGGCTCCCAGGTTGATCATCAGGTGATACACCTGAAAAACCAGATTCACGGGAGCCCAATCGGACCGCGGGAACTGCTCCAGCCCCTCCACCTGACCGTCGAAGCTACCGGTGGCGAGGAAACTGAGTAGGCACGGCACCGAAATGCCGACGGTTTCCTCGGTGGCGGTATCGCTCCAACCGAGCAGATACATCGGAACACATGTGTCGGTCTGGTACACACCCTCCATCGCCGCGAGTTTTGCCGGCTGATGGTCGGTCACCGTCACGGCCTGGTTCGGTCCGAACACGAGCGCCTGCACAATGGCGGTCACCGCGAATACCGGCAATGCAACTCGCATCATGGTCTTGGCCAGCTCCACGTGACGCTTCCGCAACAGGTAGAAGGCCGCCACGCTCAGCACCAGTGATGTGCCGACCATCCAGGATGCGGCCATGACGTGCAGGAACCTGTTGATGAAGCTTGGTGTGAACATGATGTCCACGAAGCTCGTCATGAACGCCTGATCCCCGTGGCCCACATCCTTGACTTCGTATCCTGCGGGAGTCTGCATCCAGGAGTTCGCCATGACGATCCAGGTGGCGCTGAACGTTGCACCGGCCACCACCATCGTGGTCGCGAAGAGCCACATGCGATTCCCGAGTTTGGTTCCCCCGAAGAGCATCAGACCCAGGAATCCGCCTTCGAGCATGAAGGCGAAAATGCCTTCGGCGGCCAGGAGGCTTCCGAACACGTTGCCGACGAATCGGGAGTAGACCGCCCAGTTGGTTCCGAACTCGAATTCCTGCACGATTCCGGTAGCAATTCCGAGGGCGAATATGAGGCCGTAGATCTTTGTCCAGAACAGCGAGAGTTGCCGCCACTTGGGATCGTTGGTCCGCACCGACTTCACCCCGAAGATGACCAGAACCAGGCCGAGGCCCAAGGACATCGGCGGGAAGATGAAATGGAAACTCGCGGTCAGGGCGAATTGGATGCGGTGCAGGGTTTCGGCAGTCATGTGGGTGTGGTCATTATCGTCTCTTCGCTTCGGGTTGGGGCCGTATTTCGGTGAATTTGGTTTACCTTGTTCAGGGATGCCGTTCGCCGAAGTCCTGCTTGAGCGGTAGCCGACAGCAGTGCCTTGAGTAGTCAGGTGTCCCGGATCCGAGGAGAACGACAATGGGTGTGAACCAGCGCAGCAAGGTGGCGATGACTGATGGGGAGATAGCCGACTTCCTGGTGCGAAGCCGCAGCGCCACCATGGCCACGATCGGTCCCGACGGTATGCCGCATCTCGTGGCCATGTGGTACGCGGTGATCGACGGGGACGTCTGGTTCGAGACCAAGGGCAAGTCCCAGAAGGTCAGGAACCTGACCCGTAACGACAACATCACGGTTCTGGTTGAGGACGGAGACACTTACGATGCACTCCGCGGCGTGTCCATCGAAGGCCATGGCGAGCTGAGCGGCGACCCGGATGCCCTCTGGGAGGTCGGTGTGCAGATCTGGCAGCGGTACAACGGCCCATATTCCGAGGCAGTGAAACCTCTCGTGGAGCTGATGCTTCACAACCGTCTGGCTGTGCGCGTCAAGGCCTCCAGAGTTCGGTCGTGGGATCACTCGAAGCTCGGGATGGACCCGATTCCACTCGGTGGAACCACGGCGGAGTTCCTCGATGGATTCCCCACCTGATGCCCAGCTACGAGGAAGTGGTTGCCTCCATCACCGGTGTTGGGAGCCGCTTCGAGATCACCGATATCGAGGTCCTGGGAATCCGCCAGAAGGTGTTCAAGCATGCCCCGGCGAGCCTCAGGGATCTGTTCGACGGCGCACGGGCGAGAGCTGACGAGACGTTCCTGGTTTTCGAGGACGAACGGTGGACCTTCGGCGAAGTGATGGCCCGGGTGGACGAATTGGCGGCCACCCTCGTTGACGTTTACGGCATCGGTCCCGGAGATCGGGTGGCAGTAGCCATGAGGAACTACCCCGAATGGATCATCTCCTTTGCCGCGATCACATCCATCGGTGCCATTTCGGTGTCGTTCAACGCCTGGTGGGTCACCGATGAGATCGACTACGCACTCGGTGACTGCGGAGCAAGCTTGCTGATTGCGGACACTGAACGGATCGAACGGGCGCTGGAACCGGCGCGATCGCGCGGAGTTGCCCTGTTGGGCGTGCGCCTGGAACGCGAATTCCCCGATGTGGACGATTGGGATGATGTTCTTCTTCGTGGCGTACCCATGCCGCGCGTGGAGTTGCGGAGCGACGACGACGCCACGATCCTCTACACCTCCGGCACAACGGGCCATCCGAAGGGAGCGGTTTCCAGTCACGGAGCAATCATCCAGTCCCTGATGGCCTTTGGTTGCAGGACTGCGGTGGCAACGCTCTGGGAGAAGCCGGGCCGGGCGGCTGAACCCGGGTCGGACGCGATCTCCGAAGCTTCGGGTACCGACTCCACTGGTTCCACGGCGGAATCGGGTGCAGTCGCTGCCGGCCGCCAACCGGCCAAGCCGGTTTTCATCCTGATCGTGCCGTTGTTCCATGTCACGGGATGTGTTCCCGTGATGCTCAGCTGTTTTTCCAGCGGTCTCAAGCTGGTGATGATGTACCGCTGGGATCCCGAGCGGGCACTGCAACTGATCGAGAGGGAGAGGGTGACCCAGTTCGTCGGAGTTCCCACCCAGAGTTGGGACCTACTCGAGTCGCCGGCGTTCGACAAGTACGACACTTCGACCATGCAGAAGATCGGTGGCGGCGGAGCTCCCGCCCCTCCGAAGCTGGTGAAGCGGGTTGATGAAAGTTTCTCCGGTGGTGGTCCCACCATCGGGTACGGGATGACCGAGACAAATGCATACGGTCCCCAGAACTCGGGTCCGGACTACCTGGCGCGCCCCACCAGCACCGGTCGAGCTACTCCCGTGATGGACATCGAGGTTCGGGATCCCCTTGGCAAGGAAGTTCCGGCTGGTGAGCTCGGAGAGATCTGCTTCAAGGGTCCGATGCTTTTCCGCGGCTACTGGAATCGCCCGGAAGCAACGGCTGAGGTCCTGAACGACGGTTGGCTTCGTACCGGAGACATTGGCCGGATGGACTCCGAAAGTTTCGTGTACGTGGAGGACCGCGCCAAGGACATGATCCTGCGGGCCGGCGAGAACGTGTATTCGGCGGAGGTGGAGGCAGCCATCTATGAGCATCCATCGGTCTATGAGGCCGCGGTGTACGGCCTTCCCCACGAACGATTGGGAGAAGAGGTGGCCGCCACGGTTTGTGCCCGCTCGGGCCATGGCCTCACTGCAGCGGATCTCACTGAGTACCTCGGCCGGCATCTGGCCAACTTCAAGGTTCCGACCGCCGTGATCATGGTCGACGAAGCACTCCCGCGGAACGCTTCCGGAAAGATCCTCAAGAAGGATCTCCGCGAAACGGTCCTCGAAAGTCGGAAATGATCCACCGGGAATGATCTCCTTGGGCCGCGCGCCGACATCTGTGGCCTCCGTCGTTGCGGAGCCCCTGGGTGAGGCCGACTGTGAGGTCCTCGGTGGAGGCCTGGTCAACCAGCCGACAAACACGGTCTCCTCGCTCGCCTACCTAGTCGTCGGGATCTGGCTGCTGAGCAGGCTTGGCCGGATTCACCGAAGGGATCGACTCTGGGCCGGAATGTACGGGGCCATGCTGGCGCTCAACGGACTTGGCAGTGTTGCCTACCACGGTCCGCAGTTCACCGGAGCAAGTTACCTTCATGATCTGCCGGTTGTGGGCGTGTTGCTGATCGGAGCGCTGGTGCCGACTTTCAGGCGATTCACCCATGAGGTGGCGGTACCGGGATTGACTCGGCGCATCCTGGGCCTCGGCATCGCGTTCGGATTGGTTGCCGGAGTGGGCTACGTCTTCGGCCGAACCGGCAGTCCGATCTGTGATCCCACGTCATATGCGCAGCCTCACGGGCTGTGGCATCTCGCCACTGCGGTGCTGATGGGACTGTGGGCGTTGGCCGTCTGGCCCGCCGCCAGGTCGACCAGTGGGGAGAGGTGAACGACGTGGCCGGATCCTGGAAATCCCATCGGGTTCAGAAAGGTCTGGTGGATGGAATCGCATGGCTGACATACCGGATGGCTGACATACCGGGAGGTCGAGATCGACGGCGCCCAGCGGGCCGAGGAGGGTCCCGTGTTGATCGTTGCCAACCATTTCGGCGGTGCAGCTGACGCCGTTGTGCTCATGTCGGCGTTGTCGAGGCGTCCACAGATCCTTGCCGATGAGAAGATCTGGAAGGTTCCGGTTGCCCACCAGATGATGAACCGGCTCGGTGCAATTCAGGTCCGCCGCGGCAAGGCGGGATCTGGACGCGGCATGAGCTTCTCCACGTTCATCCTGTTGGCGCTGGTGTTCCTGCCTGCGGCGATCGTCTATCTGATCGCCCGCCCGGCCTCAGTGGTGCGCCGCGGAGATGATCAGGAGAGGGACTGGCGGGACGATCTCATGGACCGTCTTGATGCTCAGCCGGTTCCGGCCGGTGGACGCACGGATTCAGAGTTGTGCTCGCGAGTGGAATCAGCAGTGGCCTTGGAACAAGCCCGAGTTGCCGATTCCTGAAGTCTCTGTTTCCAAGCTCTCTGTATCCAGGTTCTCTGTTTCCCGAGACCCTCGTGCCCGAGGTTCTTGTCACAGCAGGCCCAGGCCCTTTCCTGCGATGGCCACGCCGATCACAACGAGGAGCACACCCATGACGGCGTCGTTGTGCAGCAACAGCCACGTCTTCCAGGCTTGCAGTGTCTTGGCCGCGTCCTCTCCCATGACGAGTCGGACAATCAGCGGAATTGCGACACCGAGGCTGGCGACCAGTGCGTATATGGCCACAGAAGCTGCAGTTGCACCGGTGGAGAGGTCGGTGGTGCTGATGGCCACAGCAGCCGCAAGGCCAACCGCGATGTTCTTCGGATTCACTGCCCCGAGGGCAGCGGCCAACCCGAAGGATTTCAAGGGCGTGAATCCGTCGATGCCTCTCATCCACTTGGGCATCTCGGCCTCTTCCGAGGATTCGGGATCCTGTGTCTCCGTTCTGGACTTCAGAAGCCGTCTGATTCCCAAGACAGCGACGATTACACCCAGGGCGACCCTGATCCACCCAACGGATGAGTTTGAAGCGTCATCGACGGTGCCCACTCCGAGAGCTACGAATATCCCCAACATCGCCGACACGCCGATGTAGAAGCCGATCAGGTACATGGATGCGTTCGCAACCGACCTCTTCGAGAACAGCAGGAGGATCTGGGCAACGATGGGTAGCGGTGAAATCATCACTACCAGGGAAAGTGGAATGATGTCGCCGAGAACCTGCCGCATAGGGTTGCAACTTACCAAGGCGTTGATCAATGGTCAGCCGAGGCGTTGTCATCGCGGCGGTTGATTCTGCTACACCATTGGAAGACCGGGACCCGTTCGGGTCCAGACCGTTCTTGCAGGGGGATACCAAATGACCGCGAACGAAACTGCTTCTGCTCAGTCCACGGACGAACTCGTCGACGAGCTGCGTACCTGGTTGGACGAAAGCTGGGATCAGGAACTCACCGTGGGCGAGTGGTGGAATCTTCTTGGTGTGGCTGGATGGTCAGCGCCGGCCCTCCCTGTGAAGGCGTACGGGAAAGGGGTGTCGCGAAGCGACGGTGTTGTCGTTTCGAAGGAGATAGCGGCATTCGGTGCCTTGGGGGCACCAAGCGGCCTTGGCTTGCTGCTTGCGGCGCCAACGATCGCAGCTCATGGAACCCAGGAGCAGATCGATCTGTACGTGAAGGACATCGTCACCGGTCAACGAGCCTGGTGTCAGCTCTTTTCGGAACCCGGCGCCGGGTCCGATCTGGCCGGCCTCACCTGCAGGGCCGACCGAGACGGCGACGAGTGGGTCATCAACGGTCAGAAGGTTTGGACCTCCCTCGGAACCACAGCCGATCTTGGAATGCTTCTGGCCCGCACAGATCCGGATGCCCCCAAACATCGCGGTATTACCTGGATGACCATGGACATGCATCAGGACGGCGTGGAGATTCGTCCACTCATCGAGATGACGGGGAACGCGATGTTCAACGAGGTGTTCCTGAGCGACGCCATCGCACCCAACTCAGGCGTTATCGGTGACCTCAATGACGGCTGGCGAGTAGCCAACACAACCCTGATGAATGAGCGGGCCGGCCTTGGTGTCGGCGGTGGCGCGGCAATGTCAATGGCCGTGCCGGGAACCGTTGCCGGGAACCTTGGCAAACCGGTTGGCGACTACGTCACCAGCAAGCCGAAGTCGGCATCCGATCAGTCCAGACCTGACGAGAAGGCCAAATCGGACAAGAAGAAGAGGAAGCGTTCCTCGGCACAGCTCTACATCGATCTGGCCAAGGGCAACGGGACGATCACGGATCCGTACATCCGCCAAGACCTGGTGAAGCTTCACATGATGGGGGAGATCGGCCGTTACAACGCCGAGCGCCTGAAGGCTACCAAGGCTGCTGGTGGCGACATTGCGGGGATGCCCAACATTGCGAAACTGTCGATGAGCGACATGGTGCGCCTGCAGCGTGATGTCGGCCTCGCCATCATGGGTCCCGCCGGCACCCTGCATGCGTACAAACAGGATCAGAGGGCCGCCATCGATGACGCAACCGGGAATCCGTTTCTGCCGATGATCACCAGCTCGGCTCTGTATGCGCAGGCGCCACCGATCTATGGCGGGACCGATCAGATTCAGCGCAACATCATCGGTGAACGAGTTCTCGGATTGCCGAAGGAGCCGGGTGACGTGAACAAGGTTCCGTTCTCCGAACTCCCCAAGAATGCCTGAACCTCTCCGATGCTGACCTGATCGGGTGTCACGACACAGCATCGTCAACTGCATCGGGGTGAGCACCGAAGGTCTCTGGGCACAGCCCCATGCCCGAGGGTCTTGATCGTCTCTTCTGGCACCAGTCGGCAGTAGCGTCCCCCCATGGATTGGATATCGAACCCCGAGATCTGGACGGCGTTGCTGACTCTCACCTTGCTGGAGGTGGTCCTTGGTGTCGACAACGTCGTCTTCATATCCATCCTTGCTTCCAAACTTCCGGAGAAGCAGCAGGACCGGGCCAGACAGGTGGGCATCGTGGCTGCCGGCGCGATGAGAGTTCTGTTGCTGATGTTCGTGGGATGGATTGTCCAACTGGAGGGCGATCTGTTCGAGCTGTTCGGCCATGCATTCACGGGAAAGGACCTGATAGTCATCGTTGGTGGAGTGTTCCTGCTCTACAAAGCGATTTCAGAGATCCACGACAAGCTCGAGGGTGAGGAGGGACACGCATCGGCGTCGGTTGCGCCGACCTTCAAGGCGGTGATTCTGCAAGTGATGATCCTGGACATCGTGTTCTCCCTCGACTCCGTGATCACCGCAGTGGGCATGACTACTTATGTGCCCGTGATGGTCGCTGCAGTCCTGATTTCGGTATCGATCATGTTCTTTGCCTCGAAGCCCATCTACGCCTTCGTGAACGATCATCCGACCGTGAAGATGCTGGCGTTGTCGTTCCTCATGCTGATCGGCGTGACCTTGGTGGCTGAGGGATTCGGAAACGAGATCCCGAAGGGATACATCTACGCGGCGATTGCGTTCTCGGTCTTGGTCGAAGGCCTGAATCTTTCGGCGAAGCGGGCGAGGGAGCGGGCAGAACCCGTTCACCTGCATGAGCCATATGTGGAACAAACAGGAGGATCAAATGTCTGACGATCAGCTCACCGACTTCGAACGGACGAGCTTCACGCACGGAGACATGACCCGTGAGGTCTACCGAATGGGGACGGGACCGGCGGTGCTGATCATGGCCGAGATCCCCGGAATCACACCGAAGGTCGCGGACTTCGCCCGCAAGGTCAGCGACATTGGCTGCACAGCGGTGATGCCGGACCTGTTCGGAACGGCCGGCTGGGACCCGAATTCCAGCAGCAGGAGCAAGCCGAAATCGATCGCGCGCACATACTCCGTGATGGCTGGTGCATGTGTGAGCAGGGAGTTCACGGTTCTTGCCACGGGCAAGAGCTCGCCGGTGGTGCAGTGGCTTCGAGCCCTGGGCGCAGCGGAACATGAACGCTGTGGAGGTCCTGGTATCGGCGCTGTCGGCATGTGCTTCACAGGCGGATATGCCCTCGCCATGGCGAGCGATGACCGCCTCCTGGCTCCTGTGCTCTCGCAACCCTCTATGCCGATCGGACTCACCGCCAAACAGCGCGCTTCGATCGACATAACCGATGCTGATCTCGATAAGGTCAGGCAACGTTGCGCTGACGGTGACCTTGAGGTGGTGGGTCTTCGTTTCAAGTGCGACCGGTTCGTTCCCCAGGAACGCTTTGACATGTTGCGCCGAGAACTCGGTGATGCCTTTGTGGCCGTTGAGTTGGAGGAAGAAGACGCCAATCCGGACGCAGCACTTCCCCCACACTCGGTTCTCACCGAACATCTGATTGACGAACCCGGTACACCCACAAGGGCTGCACTTGATCTGGTGCTTGAACACTTCCGCAGCCGGTTGTTGGGAAACGATTCGCCGTAACGGAGGCCGCGCACCCGGAGACACATCATGGCGGAGCTGATACATCATCTCGCGAATCAACAGGCCGAGCTCGCTTTGATTGTCGAGGAGATGACCGTCGAGGACCTCTTGACGCCCTCGCGGTGCGCGGGCTGGTCGGTGGCTGACGTCCTGTTGCATCTTGCGCAGACGAACGAGGCGGCGGTGGCGAGCCTTGCGGGATCCTTCGATGACACCATTTCGAACATGTGGGATTCCTCCGCCGAGGTTGCCGATGTGGACGAATGGGCTGCCTTGGTCGTGGAGAGTGAACGACCATCGGATCCCGGCGATTCTGCGGTGCGCTGGCGCGCCAGTGCGGATGCTCAGTTGGCCGCGTTCGGGTCCTGTGATCCACACGCTCGTGTGCCATGGGTGGTCGGGGACCTCGCAGCTCGAACCCTGGCGTCCACCCGTCTGTCGGAGACCTGGATTCACACAAACGACGTTGCGGTTCCGCTTGGGGTCGTGACGCAAGCGGGGGACCAACTACACCCGATCGCCCGACTGGCGTGGCGGACCATTCCATATGCGTTCGAACGTGCGGGTGAATTTCCACCTGCGCCGGTGGCGTTGCGTCTCGATGCCCCCGATGGCTCCATCTGGAGGTTTCGTGCGGAGGGCGAGGCACCAAACCTGGTGGAAGGTTCAGCCCTTGAGTTCTGTGAGGTCGCCGCCCAGCGTGCCGATGGTTCTTCGACCTCCCTCCAGGCGACCGGCCCAGATGCCGACCGGATCCTCCGCTTCGTCAGAACATTTGCCTGAGATGTCGAATACGATCTGGCCCAGATGTCTTCCACCGGGCTCACCTCCGCACCCGACGTACTGATTCGAGGCGGAACAATCTTTGACGGATCGGGTGCCGATGGGGTTGTCGCCGATCTGCTGATCTCCGACGGTCGCGTCAAGGCCATGGGAATCGACCTCGAAGTGGGTTCCGACGCCGAGGTCATCGACGCCGATGGTTGCTGGGTGACTCCCGGATTCATCGATCTCCATACCCATTACGACGCCGAATTGGAGTTGGATCCCTCGCTGAGCGAGTCGGTGCGTCACGGGGTGACAACCACCCTGATCGGATCCTGCGGACTCTCCTTCGCCGTTGGTGATCCTGATGACCTTGCTGACATGTTCTGCCGGGTTGAAGGTGTGCCCCGTGCTGAGGTCCTTCCGCTTCTTGAACAAATCCAGGACTGGGATTCGCCCAAGGGTTACATGGAGCACCTGAGTCGACTCCCACTAGGTCCCAACGTGGTGTCGTTCCTCGGGCATTCGGCCATCCGAGCTCACGTGATGGGCCTCGAGCGGTCCCTGACCGATGGTGAGGAACCGACTTCTTCCGAGATCCAACGGATGGAATCGATGCTCTCGGAGGCTCTGGACGTGGGTTATCTCGGGCTGTCGGTGAACACGCTGCCATGGGACAAGATGGACGGCGAGCGTTTTCGCAGTCGACCAACACCATCGGTGTTCGCCAAGTGGTCGGAGTATCGGAAGTTGGCCAGAATTCTGCGCGAGCGGGGCGCAATCTTCCAGGGTGTTCCAGACGTATCAGGCCGTTGGAACGTGTTTCTTTTCGTCGGTTTGGCATCAGGGCTTCGTCGCAAGCCGCTGAAGACCACGATCATCTCGCTGATGGACATCCGCAGTGCGCCGGGTGTGTACCGGCTCCTGGGAGGGATGGCATCCGCCGCCCGGAAGTTCTTGCGGGCCGACGTGAGGTTTCAGTCCCTTCCGCAGCCCTTCCGCATGTGGACCGATGGTCTCGAGAATCCCATCATCGAAGAGTTCGGCGCCGGCACCCAGGCTCTGCACCTGGCCTCCTCCGCGCGACCCGAGCTCCTGAACGATCCGGAGTACCGGGCAAAGTTCCGCAGGCAGTGGACCAATCGCTTCAAGGGTCGGGCCTTTCACAGGGATCTCCACGAAGCGAACATCGTCGGTTGTCCCGACAATTCTATGATCGGGTTGACGTTCGCCGAGGTTGGAGAGCGCCGCGGTGTGGATCCGCTGGATGCATTCCTGGACCTCCAGTCGGAGTTCGGAAACGACCTGCGGTGGCAGACCACATTGGGCAACACCAATCCCGACTCAGTGGCATGGATCGTTTCTCATCCTCAGGCCATCATTGGATTCTCCGATGCTGGCGCGCATTTGAGGAACATGGCGTTCTACAACTTCCCGCTGCACATGCTGCGACTTGTGAAGCAGTTGGCCGCCAATGGGAACTCTCCTCTGACCCTGGGCGAAGCCGTCCATCGCCTCACGGGGGAGATAGCTGACTACCTCGAGATCGAAGCAGGTCGCCTGAGGATCGGCGACCGGGCGGATGTTGCAATTATCGACCCGCGCGGTCTTGACGAATCAGTGGACGTGGTGACCGAGGAGCCCATGCCGGGACTGCCCGGTTTGAATCGACTGGTGAACCGAAATGATTCAGCAGTGCGGTGCGTACTCGTGAATGGCCGTCTGGCCTGGAACGACAACTCGGTTGCCTCCGGATTCGGGAATTCTGCCGGATTCGGCTCTCTCCTCCGGTGGAAGGGCTCCAGATGATCACCGAACTCGGTCGCCACTGCAGAGTCTGCATGTGAGTGACTCCGCGGGACGGATTTCGCAGACCGACGGCACACAATCGGCCGGGACCAAACCCAAAAACGCCGGAGCAGTACTTGGAACGCTGATTCTGGTGGCGGCGGTGGCCAACCTGAATCTGTCGGTCGCCAACGTGGCGTTGCCGGACATCGGCAAGTCGTTCGACGCCAGCCAAGCGGAGCTGGACCTCGTCGCGGTGGGTTTCTCGCTCGGCCTTGCCGCATCGGTGTTGTGGCTGGGAGCCGTCGGCGATCGTCATGGCCGCAAGATGATGCTTGTTCTCGGAATGTCCCTGTCGATTCCTGCGGGAGTTGTTGCCGCTTGGGCACCATCGGTGGAAGTTCTCATTGTGGCGAGAGTGGTCGGAGGGTTTGCTGCCGGAATGGCGTTCCCGACAACCCTCGCACTGATAACGGCATTGTGGTCTGGTCCCAGGCGCACCCGTTCGATCGCGTTGTGGTCGGCCGTGGGTGGATCAATGGCGGCTCTGGGGCCCCTGATGTCGGGAGCACTTCAGGAGGAGTTCTGGTGGGGATCAGTGTTCTTGCTGACGGTGCCCCTGGCGATTCTGGCGATTTTCCTCACCGTGACACGGGTCCCCTCTCACGTGAACGAAACCACGGATCCGGTGGACAACATTGGCGGAGTTCTCTCGGTGGTGATGATCGGTGCCTTTGTGATGGCCATCAACTTCTCTGCCGTGAAGAACTCGGCCACCGTCGTGATCTCTGCCGCCGTACTGACTGTGGCGGCAGGAATCGCCTTCATTCTCCGGGAGCGCCGAGCCGAGTTCCCCCTCTTTGACCTCGACGTCGCTGGACGGCGCGTCTTCTGGGTCGCAGGGCTTGCTGGTTGCATCGTGTTCGGAACCCTCATGGGAGCCGTGTTCGTGGGTCAGCAGTACCTCCAGAACGTGTTGGCCTATGAGCCTTTCGAATCGGGAGCGGCGATTCTTCCCGCCGCAGTATTCATGCTGATCGCCGCGCCCCAGTCCGCCAGATTGGTGATCTCGAAAGGCTCCAGGTTCACACTGCTCGCCGGATACGTGTTCTGCTTCCTTGGAATACTCACGATGCTCTTGTTGTGGAGTACAGAGGCGTCCTACTGGCAGGTTGCACTTGCCTACGCATTCATTGGAATCGGAGTGGGACTGGCCGGTACCCCGGCCTCGAGTTCCCTCACCGGTTCAGTTCCCGTGGATCGGGCCGGCATGGCCTCCGGCACGGCAGATCTTCAGAGGGATCTCGGAGGTGCGGTCATGCAATCGGTCATGGGCGTCTTCCTCGCCGCCGGATACGCGTCGGCGCTGGCCGGCCAGATCTCATCCGCTCCGGCAGCCGACCAGCAGAAAGTCTCATCGCAGGCCGAGGTGCAGGCCGAGAGTTCTTTCTCGGCCACAGAAATCGCAGCCGAGAAGTATCCGCAGTACTCCGAAGAGATTCTCGCTGCCGCACGGGAATCATTCGTTGACGGCCAGCATTGGGCATACCTCGCAGGGCTCACTGCAGTGATGCTGGGTGCCGTGTTGGTCTTCACGATGTTCCCGCGGCACAGCCATGAGATCGAATTGCTGCAGGAGTACCACGAAGAGGATCGGTCGCGTCAGCCGGCGGGCAGTGCTTGAGGCTGGAATTCGATCAGCCGCCGAGCCAATGAAGAATCCAGGTCGAGAATCCCCGGCCGTTTCAGTTGCTGTTCCTCTGCGGAGCCCCGCAGTATCAGCGGCTTTCGAATGCCGAGGACCTGAGCCAGACGGAGCGAGATTTCGTATCGGCTCAACAGTTCCGGACCCGCCAGGTGAATTACCGGCGGAGCGTCCATGGTGAGCAGTTCGACCACCGAAGCGGCCACGTCGCGCACATGAACCGGTCGTCGGAATTCATCTGCGAAGTATCTCATCGGCGGATCGGATGCGGCACCGTGAATCACCTGTTGGCCCAGCGGACCGGTGCCCCGGCTTCCGTACATGAGTGAGGTTCGAACGATGGTCGCAGACGCCAGGCTTGTGGCAACAGCGGTCTCCGCTGCGGCTTTTTGTTGGCCGTAGGCATACCCGGGCAAGGGTGACGCCGGGTCGGTCTCCACATAGGGCCGGGACCTTCCTGCGAAAACGGCGTCGGTGGAAATGTGAATCAGTTTCTTCCCGCCCAGCGCAGCGTGTTGGGCGACGAGTAGTGAGCCATCCACGTTGACCCGATCGCCTCCGGATCCGCCGCGAAGATATGCAGCGTGGATCACCGCATCCGAGGTTCCAACAGCTTCTGTCACGTCTGCCGAGCTGGTCACGTCGCAGTGAATCTTCTCGATCCGTGGCTCGGCTGGCGGATTGCGACGATGCCATCCAGCCATCGGACGATGACCTTGGCGAAGAAGCTCGGCGCACAGCTCCGAGCCGAGAAAACCCGCTGACCCCGTGACAAGTACTCGCACAATGACTTTCTAGCGCGGTCTTTCAAGCGCGCACCTCGCGTCGAACACTCCTTCTTCTCGCGAGCGCGGTCTCTCAGGCGCTCACGTCGTGGATCGCCTGTACTCCAGAGCTGACTCACACAGAGTGCGCCGACGGGTCTTCGGACGGATTGGGACAACTGTTGCGATTCAGCACCGTTTGGGCCCATGGGCAGATTCGATGAGCGATCATTGGGACATGCCGACGAACTACAGCTACATCGATTCACCGACCGGTCCGATGATGGCAACCGAACGCGACGGAGAGATCACCGGCCTGCACTTCGACATTTGTTCGCCCGACCCGGAGCCAGAATGGGTTGAGGACGACGCACCATTTGTCGAACTCCGTCAGCAGTTGGACGAGTACTTCAGGGGCCGCAGGACGGAGTTCGATCTTCGGTTGGCTCCCGAGGGCACAGAGTTCCAGCGGAGTGTCTGGGCTGCGCTGACTCGCATTCCCTACGGGGCTACGGTCAGCTACAAGGACATCGCGATCGCGATCGGCAAACCCACTGCGGTTCGTGCCGTGGGGGGAGCGAACGGCCGCAATCCGATTCCCATCGTGATTCCCTGCCACCGAGTCGTGGCGGCAGACGGCGGGCTGGGCGGTTTCAGCCCGGGACTGGACTACAAGGTGAAGTTGCTCGCCCTTGAAGGCGCTCCGATACCCGTTGGCTGAGGATTCGGAGTCAGTTGATTCGCATGTCGGGGTGACTGGCCCGAGGGCTGGGGGACAGGGCTGGGGCCAAAATGTCCTCGCCGGCCGGAGGCGAGTGTCGGCGCGGCCACTTCGGATCAGTCGACCATGGATGGATCGTTCATCTGAAGAACGAAGAACGATGCACCTGTGGGATCCACAATCATGGCGGCTCGGCCAGGCATGATTTCGAAGGGTTCCACGGGGACACTGCCGCCGGCCTCCGCTGCGGTGGCAACGGCCGCGTCAATGTCGTCGACTGCGAACCAGACTGCCCAGTGCGGAGGGACATCCTCTCCCGGCGGTTTCATCGCGGCTGCAAAGCCCGTTTCCATTTCCTCTGTGCGCGAGAACACCAGGTACGGGCCTTCGGGTGTCTCCATCGGTGATTTCTTCCAGCCGAAGACCTCGGAGTAAAAGGGGAAGGCGGCATCCGGGTCCGGAACGTACAGCTCGCTCCAGACAAAGGCACCGTGTTCGTTGACGATCTCGGCGCCGATCGCGCCCTTGGGTGACCAGAGGCACGTAACTGCCCCTGTGGCGTCCGTGATCATTGCCATTCGACCTGCATCCATCACGTCGAATGGTTCGGTCATCAAAGTGCCTCCAGCCGGGCCGACCTTGGCGATCGTCCCATCGAGATCAAGCGCTGTGATGTAGTGATTCCAGGACGATGGCATTCCCTTCATCTCTTCGGGCTGATCAAAGATTCCCGCTGCGTTGAGTCCCTTGAGTTTGCACATCGTGTACACGCTCTCGCCCGCCGAATCATCCTGGAACTCCCAGCCGAACAAGGTGCTGTAGAAGGCCTTGGCGGCATCCGGGTCGGTGGTGGCGAGGTCACACCAGCTCGGGGATCCGTCTTCATATGAGGTGCGGGTGGACATGGGGTCTCCTATGGGCGAAATGCAGGCGGAATGTCTGGTGTTCACCGTACCGGCAATCGGAGACAATGTGTCGGGCAGCGGTGAGTCCGGCGAATCACTCACACTGCGGATGGGTAGGGCTGCGAGTCGGCCAGTTTGCAAACCGGCCAGACTGGCTGCATGGCGGAACCCCTGAAGAATCAGTTCGGCGTCGAGGTGATCGCGTCCACTGCGGAGTCGATTGCCTCTGTCTACGACACATTCGATCGGCAGCGGTTCCTCGCCTTCTGTGAATCCGGATTCGAGGATCTGGAACTGACTCCCCGGGCGCGGCAGATATCCGACGGCTTGGCGATGTGCCTGCCGGCCGACCGCGCAGAGGCGCTTCGGATCCTCATCCGGTCCCTCGAATGGGAGCCGCCAGCCCGACACAACGGGCACTCACCGATGGAGCAATCGCCGATGGCCCCTTTTCGCTTCATGCCGCATGTGTACTTCGTGGCCGATTACGGAGTTGACCACTTCGAACTCGCCATGGAGGCTCAGTACGAACTCACCCAGTTGTTCACCGCTGAGTTCAGCATTCGCACGTTCCTGGAAACTCAACCGGAAGCCACCCTGGATCGACTCCACGTCTGGGCCGGTGACGAAAGTGAGCACGTTCGCAGGCTCGTGTCTGAAGGTACCCGGCCCCGCCTGCCCTGGGCACCCAGGCTCAAGGAATTTCAGCGGGATCCTGCTCCGGTGATCGAGTTGTTGGAACTACTGAAGGATGATCCGGAGGAATATGTGCGCCGATCGGTGGCAAACAACCTCAATGACATCTCGAAGGACCATCCCGAATTGGCGGTGGAGGTGGCGCAGCGTTGGTGGGCGGAGGCCGACAAAGACGGCCGACGTATGGTCCGCCATGGTCTTCGCACCCTGATCAAGGCCACCGATCCCTCAGCGTTGGGTGTTCTCGGCTACAGCGTGGACACCCCCGCGGAAATTGCCTCTGTGAAAATCACGCCGACGCGCCCGGAAATCGGCGGCAAGGTCCGCATCGAGGTGGCCGTGATCAATTCGTCGCAGGACTCAGCCCGGGTGCTGATGGATCTCCGCGTTCATTTCGTGAAGGCCAACGGCTCCACGAGCCCCAAGGTCTTCAAGGGTACCGAACTCACTCTGGGCGCTGGAGAGCAGGCAACGGTGTCGAAGTCGATCTCGCTGGCTCAGCACTCGACTCGAACTCACCATCCCGGGACCCATCGAGTCGAAGTGCTGCTCAACGGCAATGTCACCGACGGCGGCCAGTTCGAACTGGAATCGCCTGACTAGGCCTATTGGCAGGTGTCTATTGGTCAGGTAGGCCGAAAGTACCCAGCCGGCCGGCCGCTGTCATGCCGACTTTGCGGGCGGAATGGATTACGGACCAGCGGGTTGGCTGGTTTCCGGACCTGTCGTCCGGATGTCAGACCTGTGGTCTCGGAACCTCGTTCATGCCCACGCCGGGAGCAACCTTCAGCGGATTCACCTGTGATTCTCCCAAACCAAGAATCAAGTGTGAGATGCCGGGAATGAAGAAGAGGAACAGTTTCCAGCCGATCTCCTTGTCGAACAACTCCGCAGTGTCGTTGGCCAAGAACCACATGGCGATGATGTTGATGCACGGAATGAGGCTGAGGATCAACCACACCACTGGATCTCGCTGACCGCGGGCCTTGAACAGCATGTAGACGTTCACGAACGGGATGATCCCCATCCAGCCCGGCAGGCCGATCTTCGTGAAGACCTTCCAGTAGCCGATCAGGAAGATGGCAAAGAACGCCAAGTAAAACACTATTCCGAGGGTTATCCCTACGGCGTTCGACGTCGTTTCCACATCGGTTTGCTGCAGCAATGCACTCAACAGGTTCATTTGTCGCTCCGTCCAGTCAGGTTGGTGTGGCTCCGGCCATCTTAGGAACCGGCTGGGCAGATGTGGGGGATCACACAGTGGGTGACCTCGGGTGAGAGGCGGTACAACTGACTCAGGTTTCGGAGGGAAATGGGTCTACTGCGGTCGATCCAGCGACCCGTCGGGATGTCGAGCGAAGCGTCTGAAGCCTTCTCCGTGGGATGGGTCCGGTCGCGTGAAGGGCCAGCCGCCGAATTCGGATTGGCGGTAATCCAGGAACGCTTGGCGTATCTCGTCCTCGGTGTTCATCACGAATGGTCCGTAAGTCGCAATCGGCTCGCCGATCGGTGCTCCCTGAAGGAGCAGAACATCAGCAGGAGAGTCCGACTGGAGGTAAACGCTGCCGGATGTCCTCATTTCCGCTCCCTGGCCCGGTCTCACCGGGGTGCCATCAATTCGCACATCGCCACCGGTTCGGCTGCCGTCAGCATTGAGGGAGGAGAACACGTACAAAGTGCGAGTGACCGATTCCGCAACATCTGGCAATGTCAGTGATCCCCGGTCACCCAGAGCGATGTGCCACACGGCCACATCAGAGCCGGGGGAACTTGCCCAGGAGTCCGGCGGGGGATCGCCAGGCCGCTTTCCGAAGCCGGCACCGACGATCATGGTGACTGTCGAATTGGTGCCACCGTGCACAAGGGGTCCGACCACCGGGATTGAGCCCGACCACATCATCGAGAAATACGGGTCGACCAACTTGTTGACTGCCGGAAGGTTCAGCCAGATCTGGAAAAACTCCAGCGGGTTGGGCTGATCGACCTTGAGCAGTGGGAGCATTTCCGAGTGCTGGATGCCCTTGCCTGCGGTCAGCCACTGGGCATCGCCCGGACCGAACCTTGCCTTGGCACCCAAGGAGTCGGAGTGGTCGACCACTCCCGAGCGGAGGTAGGTGATCGTTTCGAACCCACGGTGCGGATGGACAGGGAAGCCCGGCACGGCGCTGCCGTGATACATGTTCCAGCCATCGATATTGGCGAAATCCTGGCCGATCGAACGGTTGGCGAGTGACGCGTCCGGTGTGAGGTCGCCTCGCGAACGTGGATAGGCGTCGACGTGGTGGACGCAGAACAGGAACGGGTCAGCCGTGGGCCATGGCCCCGAGCTTGGGAGATCGAACGGTTCCGGCGAATCGGAGACCGCCGCTGATTTGGTTGTTCTGGGTGCGTCGCGTGGTTGTGGAGTGACGCGTGCCTGGGGTATGTCGCGCTGTGAAGTGTCACGGTCTGCTGCTTCGGTCATGTCCGGGACAACATCGAAACGCTTGCGCTTGTTCCGAAAGGGGCTGCGGACGTCAGCGTTTGCGCAGCTTCCTGGTGTCGCTGAGCAGATCCTTGATGGACCGTTCGAGTTGCTGGGCAAAGATGATCCTTGCGGCCTCGCCGGCTCGAGGTCGGACTTCATCGGTGAGGAACTCTGTGGGAGTGTCCCCTCCGAATCCGCTGTGGACCGCCTTGGTGAACAATTTGATCAATTGATCAGCGGCTTTGCCCATGTACTTCTGGAGAATTCCCGAGGCGTCGATCACCAGGTGGGAATCGAGACCTTGTTCGACCAGGCCAACGGCCACATCCAGCAGCGGATAGCTGGGGACGAGCCAGGTACTGCCTTGACGCCGGAACATTCCCGCGTCCTCGAAAATCCCCTGGGTCCCCGGCGGCGTGTTGGCGAGCAGCTCGTGGAGTTCGTCATTGCTGATCAGTCGAGGTTCATCGTGACCCCAAGAACCCCGCAGGGACTGATCCAGTCCGAGCCAATCCGAGACGAGGGCCGGGGATTCCTCTTCGAGCAACGCTCGAATCGCGGGAAGTTTCAGGCCCCGATCCCGCAGATCACCTACAGCCTTGAGGCGGTCCCGGTGCTTCCCGGAGTACCTGGCGACCCGGCCGTCCTTGCGGTCCTGTTCCGGTTTGGGCAGAAGTTTTTCTGCCTGATAGTAGCGAATCGTCCGCTCCGGAACACCGGTGATCCCGGACAACTCCTCGAGGGTCATCCCGTCGACTGGGTCCTCCGTGATCGATTCCTCGATCGAGTCGTGGATATCCCCTCCGTGCAGTGATTCCACACTGTGCAGATTTCCCGTGGAGGAAGCGGTTCCCGCTGGGGGAGCGCCGTTGTGGTCGTTTCCGGGATCCGTTGGGCTTTGCTCTCTGTTTGTCATTTTGGGCTGTTTGTCATGTCGGGTTCGTCAGGTCGGTCATGGCTCACACTCATCATGGTTGAGGGGCGAAGCAGTTGGTCGCGTGGCCCCGTTGGGCTCTGATTCAACTCGTTGGCGGCTCTGTCTGGCAATCCTGACAGTAACAACTGCCACTAACTATTGACACCGGGAACTGTCAACAACCATCATGCCATCCGTGGGTTCATTGTTCGAGAGATTCACCACGCCCCATTCTCCCGGGGCTCTGCTTGGTTCTCTCAACCCGCGCTGGGGAACGAGATTCCCCGATGGTCGCGCCCGTGGCGTGATCTCCAGCATCAGTCCCACTGGATCCAACGCCGCGCTGATCACGATTCTGCCACCGCTCGCCTGGCCCGAACACCGGCCCGGACAGTTCGTGGCCATTGGTGTGGAAATTGACGGAGTCATCGAGACCCGTTGTTTCACCATCACATCCGTTCCCCGTTCGGTTCGGAAGGCGCAGGCTCACCACGCTTCAGGCGGTGGTCCCTCCGCAATCTCCGAGCGGATCTCGCTAGGGGCATCCAGCGAGAGTCGCGCCATCGAGATCGCAGTTCAGGCCTCCGACTCCGGACTTGTGTCAAAGCACTTGGTGAACGCTGCGCGAGTGGGTGATCACCTGCTTCTTGGCCATCCGGAGGGGGACTTCACCCTTGAGTCTGTTCCTTCGGGGGATTTGCTGTTCCTGACCGGCGGTAGTGGCATCACGCCTGCGATGGCCATGCTCAGGGCCTTGGCAGCCGAAGGAGTTGAACCCCCGAGATTGCTCGGCGGCAATGTGGTGGTCATCCATCACGTGCGCAGTCGCGATGCTTTGTTGTTCGATGGCGAACTGGAGTCGATGGCCGCTGAACTTCCCTGGCTTCGCGTGGAGGTGATCGAAACTCGTCTCCGCGATGGTGAGCCCAATCCTGAAGCCCGAATCAGCATGGACCGCCTGAACGCCCACTGCGCCGACTGGAACCATCGGCGGACTTTCCTGTGCGGGCCGAAAGCCCTGATGGATGACGGGATCGATCTCTGGGCTGATGCGGGTGCGGCGGACAACATGCGGGTTGAGGTATTTCAGAGCGTCCATGGCGCCGTAGCCGGTGAATCGTTGGCCAATTCCGCTGCGGGCTCCGTTCTCTTCGCCCGCTCAGGTGTCGCCGTGGAATCGGATGGCAACACGGTTTTGCTCGAACTTGCCGAACAGGCGGGCTTGGCGCCGAAGAGCGGTTGTCGGATGGGGATATGCCACACCTGCGTGACACAAGTTCACAGCGGAAACACAATCGACCTTCGAAATGGATCCATCTCAACCGCGGGTGACAGGGTTCAGATCTGCGTGTCCTGCCCCGTCGATGAAGTGACCCTTGACCTCTAGGACTGACATGGAAACTCTGACCGGAACGAACGCAACCAGATCCGACCCGGTAGCTGGGTGGCAGGTGCGCGAGGATCCTGGAGCCGATGCGTTGCCAAGGCCCAAGGGCAGGCCGGCTGGTTTTGATGCCGACAGATTCGCTGCCGAGCTGGACGCGGTCGGTGATCAGGTGATGTCCTCGCTCGGTCAGGCAGATGCCGATCACATTCGGGATCTCGTGAAACTGCAGCGGCGCCTGGAGTTGGCAGGCCGCGCGGCTTTGATGGCCGGTGGCCGTGTTCGCCCCATGTTTCTGGTTGGAACCACCCTGCTGAGCCTCTCCAAGATTCTCGAGAACATGGAGATCGGCCACAACGTTATGCACGGGCAATGGGACTGGATGCGTGATCCCGAGATCAACTCCACCGACTGGGACTGGGACAACGTGTGCCCGGCCGATCAGTGGAAGCACACGCACAACCACATGCATCATCAGTGGACGAACATCCGGGGCCTGGACTCCGACATCGGCTACGGCCTCATGCGATTCGATCCGGATGAGCAATGGGAACCCCGTCACCGCTATCAGCCACTGGTCTTCGTGGGTCTTGCCCTGGCGTTCGAGTACGGAGTCGCGCTGCATCACGCCGAAAATTTATCGGTCAGAGGCGAGGAGTCAGGACAGCCGGATTCCGAGCGTATGGCCATGGTCTTCGCCAAGATGCGTTCCCAGGCAATCAAGGACTACGCGGCTTGGCCTGCGGCATCGCTGCCGTTCGGGATCGGTGCGGTGATCTCCTCGTTGGCGGGATCTGTGGTGGCGAACATCGTTCGCAATCTGTGGGCCTTCGCAGTGATCTTCTGCGGGCACTTTCCCGATGGAGTCACATTCTTTGATCCGGAGGACGTTGAGGGTGAGGCCAAGGGTGATTATTACCGGCGCCAGGTACTCGGTTCGGTGAACTTCACCGGCGGACGGGTCATGGACATCATGACCGGAAACCTCGATCACCAGATCGAACACCATATATTTCCGGACATGCCCGCGAACCGTTACTCGGAGATCCAACCCGAGATACGCAAGATATGCGAGCGTCACGGAGTGACCTACAACACCAGATCAATGCGGGCGCAGTTCGGCTCCGTGGTTCGCAAAGCGTTCACCCTTTCCCGTCGACCTGCGTGATCTGCTCGGTGTCTCGCCGGCCCGCCTGAACTGGATGGCAGGCCTGCACGGGAGCCATCAAGGTCACTCTTGAGCGCAGTAGTGGCACGGCCAAACCAGAGATGGAACCCAGCCCCGTCTAACCTCATCACAATGGTGGCATCGGTTCGCAGCGTCCTCGTGATCTGTGCTGCGAGTGTCACCATTTTCGCATCCTGTTCCAACTCGGGTTCCCACGATGCCGCCCGAGACCATGCCGCGAGCATCACCGTCTCCGCCGCAGCGTCGCTGACCGACGCCTTCACCGAGATTGCCGAGCTATACACCGAGCAGCAGTCCACCAATGTGGATCTCAACTTCGCCGGATCTTCCACTCTGGTGGAACAGGTGATCCGGGGTGCCCCCGTGGAGGTGTTCGCCTCTGCGGATGCCGAGCAGATGAGCCGGTTGGCCGACCACACCTCGGAGACACCTTCTGTGTTCGCAGAGAACCGCCTTGTTCTGGTCAGCCCGGAGAACGGGCGTGCCCTCAGCTCGCTCGGCGATCTGGCGGAGGCAGCCGATTCGGGCGGGGTTGTCTCACTCTGTGAAGTGAGTGTGCCGTGTGGTCGTCTTGGCGACGAGGCCCTCATGGCGGCCGACGTGGTAATCCCGGAGACCCGGATTTCCAGAGCCCCGAATGTTCGGGCGGCCCTGCGCAGCGTGGTTTCAGGTGATTCGGTTGGGGGCTTGGCGTATCGCACCGACTCGTTGGCTGCCGGGGACACAGTCCACAGTTCAGAACTGGATCCTGAGTTGCCCGCCACGACCGAGTACCTCATCGCCCCGATCATCCAGTCGGAACCCCGAAACAATCCTGCAGCCGAGCGGTTCGTGGATCTGGTGCTCTCCGAGGATGGTCGCGAAATCCTTCAACGTTGGGGATTCACCCTTGACTGATGCCAATCCGGGACCCAGCGGTTCGAGACCACCGTGGTGGGTGTTCACGTTGGCCGTCGTTGCCCTCGCGTATGTGGCCGTGCCACTCATCGGACTTCTGCTCGAAGTGCAATGGCGCGATCTAGGAGAGCAACTGTCGTCATCGGAGTCCCTGACCGCCCTGCGGCTCTCGCTGTTGACATCGGTGGCGGCCACCATCGTGGTGATCATTGTCGGATTGCCGCTCGCATGGGTGCTGGCACGGGTGAGCTTTCCGGGTCGCAGTTTTGTGAGGTCGTTCGTGCTGTTACCGATGGTGCTGCCTCCGGTTGTGGCCGGTGTCGCGTTGTTGGCTGCGTTCGGCAGGAACAGTGCAATCGGTGGATGGTTGTACGACGTTCTCGGAGTCCAGCTCACCTTCTCGCCGGCCGGTGTGGTTGTGGCGCAAACCTTCGTGGCGATGCCTTTCTTTGTCGTTGCGTTCGAAGCGGCGTTGTTGGGGCGAAGTTCGCAGCCGGAAGAAGTTGCCTCATCGCTCGGTGCCGGCTCGTGGCGCGTGTTCACACGAATCACCTTTCCGGCTGTGGCTCCGGTCTTCTTCGCGGCGGTCGCGCTCGCGTGGGCGCGGGCCCTCGGGGAGTTTGGCGCAACCATCACCTTCGCCGGCAATGTGGCTGGCCGCACCCAAACCGCTCCGCTCGGGATCTACCTTCAACTCGGAACCGATCCCGCAGGCGCCACAGCGATGAGTGTGCTTCTGTTGGCAATCTCGGTGGGAATCCTGGTGGGCCTCAGAGGCCGCTGGCTGGTGAGCCGATGAAACTTCACGCATGTGTTGATTGTCGTGCCGGCGACTTCCACCTTCAGGCTGATCTGGAGGTTCCCGACGGGACCACGACTGCGGTAATCGGTCCCAATGGCTCGGGAAAGACCACGTTGCTTCGCGTCCTGGCCGGCTTCTCGCGAAACGGCAAAGGTGAGGTGGTGCTTGGTGGGCAAGTGCTGGATTCCGGCTTGGGAGGCACCTACCTCGACCCACCCAAGCGGAACATCGGAGTGGTTCCCCAGGGTTTCGCCCTCTTCGAGAACATGGATTCTGTTGGCAATGTTGCGTTCGGAATCCAGTCAACCGGTGTTCGCCGCCACGCCGCACGACGTCAGGCTGCCGAATTCCTGGACACGTTCGGACTGCAGGAGTTGTCCGCGCTCAAGCCGGCCGAATTGTCCGGCGGGCAATCTCAATCGATTGCGGTGGCCAGAGCGCTCGCCATCAATCCCGACCTGCTCCTTCTCGATGAGCCGTTCTCCGCACTTGATTCGGCGGCACGGCCCCGCCTGCGCAGCCAACTCAGGCGATGGCTGGCCGAAGCCCGGACCACCACCGTCCTCGTCACCCACGATCCAATCGATGCCTTGACCTTGGCGGACCGCATAGTGGTGCTCGAGGGCGGCCAGGTGGTTCAAAGTGGAACCACGGGTGAGGTCACATCCAATCCGCGGTCGGCGCACGTCGCGAGCCTGCTCGGCACCAACCTGTTGAAGGGGGCGGCGCGCGGCCAACAGGTCACTGTTGGCGACTTGAGGTCGTCGGCATCGCAAGAGGCGCGGGGAATCAAACTGACGATCTCGGAAGCGGCGTCGGGAGAGGTGTTCGTGATGTTTGCTCCATCCGCCGTCACCTTGTCCGTGAGCGAAGATGTGACCAGCGCTCGAAATCGAATCCTGTGCAAAGTGGATCACCTCGAGCAGTTGGGGGAGCGCGTGCGGGTGAGTCTTGGGGGAGAAGTCCACCTCAGCGCGGAGGTGACTCCGATGGCAGTGGCCGAGTTGGGATTGGCAGAAGGATCACAGGTGTGGGCCTCGATCAAGGCAACCGAGATCAGCACCTACCCACGCTGAACACACTCAGTAGCTCGCTGATGACCCAGTTCCGCTGACTCAAATCAGATGTACCTGACCGCTTTCGAGCCGGTACGTGCGATCCGTGAATGCGCTGTGGGTCGGGTCGTGGGACACGATCACGGTGGCGGCGTTGTGTCGCCGGGCTTCCGTGGTCAGCAGTTCCATGATCTCCTCGGACCGCTCGGGGTCGAGTGAGGCGGTCGGCTCATCCGCGAGAATCACCGCAGGATCACTCATCAGGGCACGCGCTATTCCGACGCGTTGGCGCTCACCACCGGACAACTGCCCGGGTCGATGATTCGCTCGGTGTGCGAGGCCCACCGACTCCAGGAGCTCAGTGGCTTTCGTCATGTTGGATCTGGCGGACTCCGAATTGATGTCAGCGATCAACAGGAGTTGCTGGATGGCGGTGAGGGATGGAAACAGTTCCGCACTCTGGAAGATCATCCCCACATGATTCCGTCTCATCGTGGTTCGATCTCGATTCGAGAGCTCTGCGCAGGCATTGCCTGCCAGGTTGATGCTGCCCGAGTCCGGTGTTCGCAGAAGTCCAGCCACGCCGAGCAGGGTGGATTTGCCGGATCCGGA
>JAHRAZ010000081.1 GCA_020027475.1 Microthrixaceae bacterium | reverse complement strand
GCCAGTAACGCCCCGGAAGCGTCCGGGAACGGGGCGCCAAGCTCCGGACCAGCGGCCACCGGGGGGAACCGCGACGCGTCATCAGGAGGCTCCGGTTCAGGCGAAGAACCGCTCAACGAAGAATCAGACAACGGAGAGAAATCGGACAACGCGGATCGTGACGGTGACCCCTCGAAGAACCCGGAATCCGAAGAGTCGACAGGAGATGCCGCCGAGTCGTCCGCTGAGGAGGTCCCCGGTGACCTCGCGAACGCATCGGCGGAATCCGATGGTGGCAACGACAACAAAGGCTCAGGTTCACCCGTGGGGGTGATCGTGGTTCTGGCGCTCATGAGCGCTCTCGGTTTGGCGCTGTTCATACAGAGGCGCAAGTGGACCGCACCTCCGCAGTGAGCGACCCTCCGGGGGCGAGGGGAGCGCGAGGTTCCGATCACCCTGACATCAACGGTTCTCACCCGCCGCAACCCGGCCGCCGACGGTGGTCTCTGCAGGCTCGACAATTGCATCCGTTCGCATGGTGGATCTGGGCAATCGCTGCCGCTATCTGTGTCTCCCGCACCAGAAACCCGCTCGGTCTCGTCCTGATCGGATCTGCAGTGATCTCAGTGGCCGTACAGAGGCGACGCAGCGGTTCTGGTTACGAGGCAATCAGGGTGTTCATCCGTTTCGGCGTGATCGTGATCTTCCTGCGAATGTTTCTGGCCGTGATCATGGGTGCCTCCTTCGGAGCCACGGTTCTGATCTCCCTGCCATCAGTGAACCTGCCGGAGTGGATGGTCGGTGTGGAGATTGGTGGACCCATCTACCTCGAAGTCCTCATCAACGCTTTCTACGAAGGTTTGCGCCTCGCGCTGATTCTGGTGTGCTTCGGGGCCGTGAATGCCTTGGTGAGTCCGTATCGCCTGCTGCGAGCCATGCCACAGATCCTCCATGAGGCAGGGGTGGCAGTGAGTATCGGTCTGACACTCGCCCCGCAGTTGGTGTTGGAGGCGAGCCGGGTTCGCCAGGCGCGCCGGTTGCGTGGCCGACCCACCGGGTTCCGTGGAATCCGCGGCACGGTGATGCCCGTGCTGGAGGGTTCCCTGGAACGCGCCGCCGACAGCGCCTCATCCATGGACGGCCGCGGGTATGGGCGGGCCGCTGCCATTTCGGATTCCAGGCGGAGGCTCGCGTATCTGATCGGTTCGCTCGGATTGATCTGTGCCGCAATATCCACCTACGGGATCTTTGCTCCATCGTCACCGAGGTTCCTGGGACCCACCGCGGCGATTCTGGCAGTTGCGGGTGTGGGTGGCGCGCTCTGGTTGGCAGGCAGCGGCTCCGTTCGAACCGTGTACCGCCCTGATCGCTGGCTGGGCGCCGAGTGGATGGTGAGTCTGGCGGGCATCGCGGCTGCCGTGTTGTTTCGCTTCGCTGCGGTTGGGGCCGAGATTTCTCCCGACACCTTTCCGCTGGGTTGGCCCGTACTGGGCGCACCTTCCGTGGTGGCCGCATTGTTGCTGATCAGCCCAGTCATCACCGCTCCTCCAGTCGTTGAACCGCTCTTCGCGGCTCTCACAGCGATGGATGCGAACGGAACGCCTGTCACAGCAAGTGAGCGCAACGGCGAGGTGTCGACATGACGGTCGCCGTGCGATTCGCGAACGTTGGCTTCACCTACAACGACGCCGAGCGTCCGACGCTCGTTGGTGTCGATCTGGAGATTCCGGAAGGTGAGTTCGTGCTGGTCGTCGGAGGTACCGGCAGCGGCAAGTCAACCTTGCTGCGGGCGATCTCCGGACTCGTTCCCCGCTTCAGCGGCGGCTTGCTCACAGGTGAGGTGGAGGTGGCCGGTCGCTCCACAGCAAACAATCACCCCAGGGATCTTGCCGATGTGGTTGGCACGGTCGGGCAGAATCCGGCAGCGAGCTTTGTGGCCGACGATGTCGAAGACGAACTCGCATACGTGATGGAGAACCTCGGTGTTCCGCCGGCAACGATGCGGCGCCGGGTCGAGGACACGCTCGACCTCCTTGACCTTGCTGACATCCGGCGCCGCCCCCTGGATCAACTCTCAGGTGGTCAACAACAACGGGTCGCGATTGCAGCGGTACTGGCCGCCAATCCGGCAGTGCTGGTGCTTGATGAGCCCACCTCCGCCCTCGATCCGGCCGCTGCCGACGAGGTGCTGTCGGCTCTGCAACGGCTTGTCCATGATCTTGGACTCACCGTGATCATCGCGGAGCACCGACTCGAGAGGGTGGTGCAGTTCGCGGACAGCGCAATCCTGATTCCGGGAAACGGCGAACCGGTGACATGCGGCGCACCGCAGGACATCCTCGCGGATCCGTCGCCAAGACCTCCCGTGGTACGGCTCGGCGAACTGGTTGGCTGGGAACCCAGGCCGCTGACCGTGAGAAACGCCCGCCGATTGGCAGCAGATCTGCGAACCAGGCTGGATGAATCTCAGAGCGTTGCGCGTCACTCCGAAGTGCCGACCGGCCATCGAGTTCCCCACAGCACCAACCCACCGGCCACTGATCCACTGGTTCAGGTGTCCGGACTGTCAGCGGCTTATGGCTCCCGGATTGTCCTCAGAAACATCGAGTTCACCATCGACAAGGCAGAGATCGTGGCGATCATGGGTCGAAATGGGGCCGGCAAGTCGACTCTGCTCGCGCATCTGGCCGGCATGAGACGTCCTGAGCGAGGGCGGGTGGACATTGCCGGGGTTGATCCGTCTGCCGTGCGGCCGGACCGACTGATCGCCCGGGTCGGACTGGTTCCGCAGGACTCGTCGGTGTTGTTGTTCTGTGAAACTGTCGAGGAGGAGTGCGCAACTTCCGATCGCGATTCCAGCCTGCCCCCCGGCACCACATCTGGTGTTCTGAACTCACTGGTTTGCGGAATCGACCGTTCGCTTCACCCCCGCGACCTGTCGGAGGGCCAGCGCCTCGCCTTGGCTCTGAGCATCATCCTCGCCCCGGCTCCGGAGGTGATCTGTCTGGATGAACCAACACGAGGACTGGATTCCGACGCCAAGGCAGCGCTCGTGGCCAGCCTGGCCACGTTGGCCGCCAAGGGGCACATCGTGATTCTGGCTACCCACGACGTGGAACTCGTGGCCGAGGTGGCGGACCGTGTGATTGTGCTGGGTGATGCCGAAGTCGTGGAGGATGGACCGGCCCGCAGGGTCATATGTCATTCACCAGTCTTCTCTCCGCAGGTCGCTCGCATCCTCGCTCCGGCGCAATGGTTGACGGTTGGCGAGGTCGCCGCGGCGTTGGGGGAGGCGAGCGCAGAATGAACCTCACCGATGCACAAGCGTTGGCACCTGAGCGGAAGTCGACACGCCCCCGAACGCAGGCGCCGATGGGGATGCGTTCGAGGATTCTGCTCGCGGCAATCACGGTGATCGGGCTGGCGGCCTTTCTGTGGCCATTCCTGATTCAGGGTTCCGGAACGGCCACCGCTGACCATGCAGCAGATGCCCCTTTCGTGTTTGCACTTCTCATTCCGCTGCTCCTGGCAGTTCTGGTCTCTGAGGTGTCCAGCGGATCCCTCGACGCCAAGGCCATCGCCTACATGGGAGTCCTTGCCGCAGCGGGCACTGCGTTGCGCCTCGCCGGTGCCGGCGTATCGGGATTCGAGGCAACCTTCTTCCTGTTGATCCCGGCCGGGCGGGTGTTCGGCAAGTCATTCGGGTTCGTTCTCGGCTGCATCACGATTCTGGTGAGCGCGTTGCTCACCGGAGGCATGGGGCCGTGGTTGCCGTTCCAGATGCTGGGTGCTGCGTGGATCGGGTTCGGCGCCGGGAGTTTGCCTGCAATGCGGGGACGGGCGGAGATCTGGATGCTCACGCTCTACGGGGTGATCGCAGGTTTGCTCTACGGAGTGCTGCTCAATCTGTGGTTCTGGCCCTGGGTGTCAGGACTGGATGGGGGAGTCACCTACGTTGCGGGGGATCCGGCCGGTGAGAATCTCGCTCGTTACCTGGCCTTCTACGTGGCAACTTCGCTCGGATGGGACATTCCACGTGCGATCACCAACGCCGTGCTCATGTTGATTGCCGGTGCTCCACTGTTGCGCGCTCTGCGACGGTCATCCCGACGGGGTTCATTCGGGGTCCCGGGGGAGTTCGCCGCGAGCGGTCAGTCATGACGACCGGGAAGTTATGTGCAGGATTCTGTGCTCAGTATTGATGAAAAGCGCCGACGTGGTGTCATAGGGGTTGATAGGATCGTACACATGTTCGATACAGGTGCGGCGGGCGATAAATCAGAGGGTGGTGATCCGAACCCGCAAGCGAATGCGGGTTCGGGGGTTTCTGGTGTGGCGGGGTGTGC
>JAHRAZ010000077.1 GCA_020027475.1 Microthrixaceae bacterium | reverse complement strand
AGGACGGCGGATTCGACCCTGCTGATGATCCCGAAGCTGCCCGACTGAAACTCACCCAAGACTCCCTCGGAGTCACCATCACAGGAAACCTCACCGGTGAGGGTGCCATCATCGCGGCTGAAACAATCGACAAGGTCGCCGATGAACTCTTCACCAAATACTCCAACGACCAAACCCATGACCCGCTACTGGCCATTCCTGACCGGGCCGCGCTGCGAGCCCAAGCCTTCATCGAAATCTGCCGCCGCAGCCAAGGCGTGGACATCAACAGCTCGAAACCGCCGGTCACCCAAACCACTTTGGTCATCCACAACCATGATCCCCGCAGCGCATACACCGCTGACGGTCACCAACACGTCACCGATTCGATCTCCGCGCTGTGTTGTGACCAACGTCTACAAACCCTCACCATCGACGAACACGGTGTACCGCTGTTCCTCGGGCGTAGCCGAAGACTCGCCACCCCCACCCAACGCCAAGCCATCACAGTCCGCGACGGAGGCTGCGTATTCCCCGGCTGTGACGCCCCCGCCTCCTGGTGTGTAATCCATCACGTCACCCCCTGGCACCAAGGCGGACACACTGACATCGACCAAATGGCGATGCTCTGCCCGCATCATCACGGCATCACCCACACCAACCGCTGGACCATGGAAACGCACTCGGACCAAACATTCACCTGGACCACCCCAACCAGCCACAACATCGCCAGCCAACGACACGGCAAACCCACCCCGCCAACCACCGAACCCGAACCCGAACCCGGTCCTGAACCCGGACACCCGGACAACCCCAGCCACCAACACCAACACCCCCGCGAAAACCCACCGGCCAGCACCCCTCCCGACAGCACACCCGGTACTACACATCCCGGACGCGCCCGAGGCGATGATCCACCCCAACAACCAGACCGCCACAACGCGGCCTGAAACAACCAGACCTGATCAGCTGGCGAACGAAGTCAGTCCCCGCTGCTGTCAGTCCCCACTGTTGTCAGAATCAACCGGATCGTCCTCGTCTTCACTTGGCCAGGTCTTCAGCAGTTCCACGAGCGTTCGGACACCAAATCCCGTTCCACCCTTGGGACTCACTCCAACCACTTCAGAGGCAAAAGCAGGGCCGGCTATGTCGATGTGGGCCCAGGGAATGTCGTCACCGACGAACCTCTTGAGGAACAAACCGGCAGTCAGGGTTCCTCCGAAGCGAGTGCCTATGTTCTTCACATCGGCCACATCGGATTTCAACTGCTTGGCGTAATCCTCCGGCAGGGGCAGCGGCCACATGCGCTCCCCCGCCGCTTTCGCAGAAGCCTGCACCTGATCACGGAAGTCGTCGTTGTTGGACATCAGTCCTGCGATCTTGTCGCCAAGCGCCACCACGCAGGCTCCGGTCAGAGTTGCCAGATCCACGATTGCGTCGGGCTCATCCTCCACGGCCAGAGACAGAGCGTCAGCGAGGATCAAACGTCCCTCAGCATCAGTGTTGAGCACCTCAACGGTTGTTCCGTCCTTGGCCGTGTAGATGTCGCCCGGTCGCTGAGCATCGCCTCCGGTCATGTTGTCGGTCATCGGAGTAAAGGAGATCACCTTCACATCCACATCGAGCGCAGGCAGTGCACACATCGCGCCGATCACGGCGGCCGATCCACCCATGTCCATCTTCATTCCGATCATGCCTTCCGGCGTCTTCAGCGACAGCCCACCTGAGTCAAACGTGATGCCTTTGCCCACCAGCGCCACCGTTGGCGTGTCGTCGTCGGCACCCTCCGGCGTATGGGTGAGCTTGAGCAAGCGCGGCGGATGCACCGATCCCTTGTTGACTGCCAACACGCCACCCAACTCCAACTCGGCCACTCCGGCCTCGTCGAATATCTCCGCAACCAGCCCCGCTTCCCGGGCACGCTCGGCAGCCATGTCCGCATATTTGGCCGGAGTGAGATCGCCGCCCGGAGTGTTCACCAGATCGCGGGCGAAACAGACTTCGGCCGCAACCGCGACTGCGGGTGCGATAGCTGCTCTGAGCGGTGGCAATGACCCGTCGGCAACCACGGTCAGAGCACTCAGCTTGGGGACCTCTTCGTCATCGGTGCGGTAATCATCGAACGAGTAGTTGGCCAGCACAGCGGCTTCGGCGACCACGCCGGCAAGTTCCACCGGATCGCCATCGACACCGGCCAAGGTGATGCCGGCCCGGCGATGTTTGGACACACCGCGCACGAAGGCCGCGACACCAGAGGTGATCTCAGCCGTCCCGGCCGACTCAGAGGGCCCGAGCCCGATGAGTACATGGCTCTTGTCGCCGTCGGCCCGCAGCCAGATGGAACCGACAGCCCCGGAGAAGTTGTTGCGTTCGGCCACGGCCTTCTTGATCCCGGTGGTCTTGGTGAGGGTATCCGAGTAAACGAACTCCCCAGCGGCCGTTGCCCCGGCGGGCATCGAAGAAGAGGCCTTCACGGCCAGCAGATCAGGCATTTGTCCTCCAGTAGCGGTATGTGGGGTTATTGAATGCAGGGTTATTGCAGTATCGGGATGCCGCCAAGGTCACTCAATCCCCTTGGCAGCACGCCAACCACCCTCTTGCCAGCGTGCAAGAACGAACATCAGGTCCGACAGGCGATTGAGGTAGGCCAGCACGTGTGAATCGGCAGGGGCGACGTCGATTGCCGAGCGCTCGGCCCGGCGGACAACCGTGCGGGCCAGATCCAGGAAGGCCGAGACCTTCTCCTCACCGGGAACCACGAACTCCTTCGGTGGCTCGTACCGGTCCTGGATCATGTCGATGACCGGCTCGAGGCGCTCGACCATCGCCAAGGTCACCCGCGACTGTTCGTCGGCGAGCTTGTGACGATTTTTCGGATCGGTGGCCAACTCAGCCATCAGCACCCAGAGATCGCGTTCCACTCCGGCGAGAATTTCGTTGAGCTCCGAGCCGGGATCCGAATGTGCTCGTGCCACACCAATGACCGCCTGAGCCTCGTCAACGTCACCGTAGGCAGCGGGAGCAGGATCGTTCTTGGCCACCCGACCACCGAAGAGGAGCCCCGTGGTTCCGTCGTCGCCGGTCTTGGTGTAGATCTTCATCAGGTACCCGAGGCTATTGGGTCAGGTGACTCAGAGCGGACGGCTGCCCTTCACGGCTGTGCGTTCCATCACCCGGGCATTCGGCCAGTAGTCCGAATTCGCATAGTGCTGGACTGCCTGATTGTCCCAGATCACCACCATGTCGTCTTCCCAGGTGACGCGACACTGGTACTCAGCGTTGTCCACCTCCCTGATCAGCGAGTGGAGCAGCTCATCCGAGGCTTCGCTGTCCATGCCCAGGATGTGACTGGTGAAGATGGCATTGACATACAGGAGTCGTCGGCCGGTTTCGTCGTGGGTGCGCACCACCGGGTGCTCTGCGGGTGGATACTTCGCACCGAACGCCTTCGCGTCCTCGGAGCTGAGGGCCACCCCGAATGTGTTGGCCATGTCGTGCACAGCCACCAAGTGCTCGACCCTCTCCTTCATCTCATCGGTGAGACCGTCGTAGACGGAATACATGTCGGCAAAAAGAGTATCGCCGCCGATCTCCGGGGTCTCCACAGATCGCAGGATTCCGAACCGCGCCGGGGACTCTCGCCAGGAGACATCACTGTGCCAGCTGTTCTCATACCCTCCGGTGTTCACATCCTTCACGAGCCGCACGATCTCGGGCCGCTCATCGTCTCCCCTGACGAAGGGATGAACCTCGAGTTCGCCAAGCCGTTGTGAGAACGCAATCTGCTCGTCAGCTGTGATGGCTTGCTTCGGGATCACCACGACCTTGTAGTCGAGGATCGCCTGGCGCAATTCAGCCATCGCCTCATCATCGAGGTCATTCAGTTTCAGGTCCGTGAGCTCTGCGCCGATGACAGGCGCGATTCGCTTGGCGGAGAAGTTGTTCCACTCGAGATGGCTGAGGCGCTTGGCTTCGGGAGCAAGGAAACAGAGGGGTCCGAGCGTGCGTCCATGAATCCGTACGGTCCTGAGGTCAGTCAGTTCGTAAATGGATGGTGTGTCTGTCATGGCCATGATCATCTCCAGAGATTTCGGCCAAATGTATCAGCAGATTGCCCAATGTGCGGTTCGCGGGAATGGGACCGGGACCGGTACTCTCTACCGTCATGGCGGGGCCAAAAACACTCACATCTTCAGGCCACGAGTCGGCCTATCTCGAAGCAGTTTCTCGAAAAGTCATCATCTTCGATGGGGCAGCTGGAACATGGCTGCAGGAGCATGACCTCACAGCAGAGGACTTCGGCGGGGAACAATTCGACGGCTGCACCGACATCCTGGTGGACACCCGCCCGGAACTCATCCGCCAAATGCACACGGAATACCTCGAAGCAGGTGCCGATGTGCTGGAAACGGATTCGTTCGGTTCGTTCGCCGGGCCCCTCGGTGAATACGGAATTGCAGATCGTGCACGGGAACTGAGCCGCAAGGCCGCCGAGCTGGCTCGTTCAGCCGCGGATGAGTACTCCACTGCGGAATGGCCCCGATTCGTGGCCGGATCGATGGGCCCGGGTACCAAGTTCGCCACGCTCGGCCAGATCCGCTTCGACGAACTCCGCGACATGTACGCCGATCAGGCACTCGGGCTCCTCGAAGGTGGAGTGGACCTGCTCATCATCGAAACCCAGTTCGATCTGCTGGGACTCAAGGCCGCGATGACCGGCTGCCGTCTGGCGATGGACGAACTCGGCATCCATGTCCCCCTCCAGACCCAGGTGACCATCGAACTCACGGGACAAATGCTCCCCGGCACCGAAATCGGCGCCGCCCTCATCGCTTTGGACGCCATGAAACCCGACGTGGTGGGTATCAACTGTGCAACCGGTCCGGAAGAGATGAGCGAGCACCTCCGTCACCTCTCACAACACAGCAGGCTGCCGATTTCCTGCCTGCCCAACGCCGGTCTTCCATCCGTTGTGGACGGCAAGATGCACTACGACCTGGGCGCTGAAGAGTTCGTGGCCCACCAACAACGGTTTGTGGACGAATACGGCGTGGGCATCGTGGGCGGGTGCTGCGGAACCACTCCCGAATACATCCGCCAACTGGTCGAAGCGGTCGGTGGTCGCCAACCCGACGTTCGCAACCCCGACTTCGAATACGGAGCCACCTCCATCTACTCCCCCGTGATCTTTCCGGATCACGAGCAAGACCTCGCGGCGGGCGCCACGAACCTGCTGATCATCGGCGAGCGCACGAACACCAATGGTTCCAAGGCATTCAGGGAGGCGCTCATCGAGGGTGACCTGGATGCCTGCGTGCGAATGGCAAAAGACCAGGTCGCCCAGGGCGCCCACATCCTTGATCTGTGCGTGGACTATGTCGGCCGTGACGGCACCATTGACATGGACACAGTGGCCGAACAGTTCGCCACCCAGACCACCGCTCCCCTCGTCCTCGACAGCACCGAGCCGGAAGTCATGGAAGCCGGACTCAAATGGCTCGGCGGCCGGGCAATCCTCAACTCGGCCAACCTCGAAGACGGATTCGCCGAGGGTTCCCGTCTGGACCGTGTCTTCAAGCTCGCCCGTTCCTACGGAGCGGCTGTGATCTGCCTGCTGATAGACGAAGAGGGTCAGGCCCGCGACGTCGAGTGGAAGATGAGGGTGGCTCATCGAATTCACGATCTGGCGGTGAACACCTACGGCCTCGAACCAGGTGACCTCATCTTCGATGCCCTGACATTCCCATTGTCCACCGGCGACGATGACCTGCGCGGCGATGCCATGGCAACGATCGCAGCGATCCGGCGCATCGGCAAGGAACTACCGGGTGTTCACACCACCCTGGGAGTGTCCAACGTGAGCTTCGGACTCAATCCGGCCGCCCGCCACGTGCTCAACAGCGTGTTCCTGCACGAATGCACCGAGGTTGGACTCGACTCGGCAATCGTTCACGCCGCCAAGATCCTTCCCCTGAACCGCATTCCCGAAGAACAGCGCGACGTGTGCATGGACCTCATATGGGACCGCCGCGGCACTGCCGGCACACTGAGCGACGGCAACGAGGACTATGACCCCCTCGCGAAACTTCTCGAGATCTTTGAGGACGTGACTGTCTCAACCGGCCCCGTGGAAGACCGCACGGACTGGCCGGTCGACAAACGCCTGAGCCAGCGCATCATCGACGGTGACCGCAAAGGCTTGAGTGAAGAACTCGATGAGGCGCTTGCCGAGGGATTCGAACCTCTGGCAATAATCAACGACATCCTGCTTTCCGGCATGAAGGTGGTCGGGGAGCTGTTCGGTTCTGGTGAGATGCAGTTGCCGTTCGTCCTTCAGTCGGCGCAGACAATGAAGGCCTCCGTTGCGCACCTCGAACCATTGATGGACTCCACCGAGGACACAGGTGGAAAAGGCCGGATCGTGCTGGCAACGGTGAAGGGCGACGTTCATGACATCGGCAAGAACCTCGTGGACATCATCCTGTCGAACAACGGATACGAGGTGCACAACCTTGGAATCAAGATCTCGATCACCGAAATGATCGACAAGGCGGCGGAGGTGAAAGCCGACGCCATCGGCATGTCCGGCCTGCTCGTGAAGTCCACCCTGATCATGCGGGACAACCTCCAGGAACTGAACCAGCGAGGACTCGCGGACACACCGATCCTCCTCGGTGGCGCTGCGCTCACGCGAACGTACGTGGAGCGTGACCTGCGAGAGGTGTACGAAGGCCGACTCTTCTACGGCAAGGACGCTTTCGAAGGCCTGAACGTGATGGACCGCCTCGGCGAGATCCGACGCGGACTCGACGATCCTGGCTTCGGTCGCGATCCCGGCGGCCGCAACATTGCGCGCAAGCCGAATCCCGAGGACCAGCCCAAGGTGGAAAAGCCGGCCCGTTCACCTGAGGTGGCCGTTGACAATGAGGTGTTCGAACCTCCGTTCCTCGGCTCCAAGGTGATCAAGGGAATCCCGGTCGACGACCTGTCGTCATGGATCAACGAAACCGCTCTGTTCCGAAACCAATGGCAGTACCGCCCACACAAGGCCGGTAGTGACACGTCCGATGCCAAGGGCACAGCGGAGACCGACAAGGAATTCAAGGCCCGCCTGCAACCCATGTTGCGCGAGCAACTTGCGGAGGCCAAAGCCGCGGGACTCCTTCTTCCGCAGGTTGTCTACGGCTATTACCCCGCCAACTCCGACGGCGACGATCTGGTGATCTACACCGACGATGACCGCGCCGAGGAACGGACCCGTTTCACCTATCCCCGCCAGAACAAAGACCCGTTTCTGTGCATTTCCGATTTCGTTCGCCCGGTGCAGAGCGGCGAAAGGGATTACGTGGCGTTCCACATCGTCACCATGGGTGAAGCCGTCTCGGAGAGAGCCGCCGAACTTTTCGCAGAGGACCGTTATCACGAGTATCTGCTGTTGCACGGTTTGGGGGTGGAGATGGCCGAAGCGCTGGCCGAGTACTGGCATCACCGCATCCGCGAGGAGTGGGGTTTCGTCGATCAGGATCCAGGGTCGCTCAGCGGCCTTTTCCGTCAGAAGTACCGCGGCGGTCGTTACTCATGGGGTTACCCGGCCTGTCCGGACCTGGCCGACAACATGAAGGTGGCCCAACTTCTCGGTGCCGAGCGCATCGGTGTGGAGTGCACCGAAGAGACGAGCTTCCAGTATCAGCCGGAGCAGACCACCTCCGCGATCATCCTGCATCACCCCCGGGCAAAGTACTTCGTCGCCCGATAGGCGGCCATCAACTCTTCTCGGCTCTGGCGATTGCAGTTTCGACCTGTGAGTTTAGCGCTGCGCCCTTGGGCCAACCCAGATAGTGCGTGAGGAACAATGTGATCTCCCGCAGATCGTCGGGAGTCAGGTCACCCTTGGCCAGAGCTGAATCGATCTGAATCCCGACAGTGCCGTCCATGCCGCCACCAGCGACCAAGGCAGCGATCAGCATCAGACGGCGGTCCCGCATGGATAGTCCCGGTCGCTGCCAGATGTCGCCGAACAGATGCTCCACCGTGTAACCGAAGAAGTCTCCCAATCCATCCGACATCTCGAAGGAGTAAACCTCCGACATCTTCTCCAGGCCGGCTTGGCGCTTCTGCGGATCACTGTTGAACGTCACTCTTGTTCCTCCATCGACAGGCTGCAGGGTAGTCAGGCAGCAGGATTGGAGAGTATCGCCCGGGCCACGAGGTCGGTGCCGAATGCCGTGAGGATCGCCAGATAGAGGAGACCTGTGGCCGCCATCACTGCGGAGTAGTAACGCTCCTTGAGTGCCATCAAGGTCACGAACACCAAGCCAAGCGTGGTGACCGCACACGCCGCCCAGAACCAACCGAGCATGCCCCCGTAGCCGTCCTCGATCGTTCCGTTGAAAACCTGGATCATTCCGGGCGAAATCAACAACAGACCCACCTCGAAGGGCCAGATCCGACCCAGATGGTGAACGAGTTGCAACAGCGGGGCCCGCGGCAGTCCCGGTTGGGTCAGGTACCAATGCCCCAGGGACATGGCGTCGGTGACACATCCGAGGAACAATGCACCTACGAGCATCCTGCTCACCGACAACCATGGCGGATCGCCGGCGGCCAGGCCACCGGCCACCACGCCGACCACACCGACCGCGGGAGCAATCAGGTCCAGATTCGGGTTGAACTCGCCGACGCTGGTGTCGAACTCCTGGGTTTCGCGGTCGATCCCGGTCATCTCGGTGATACGTTCCGAACGCACCTGCACCCGCTCGCGCTGATACTTCACCCCTGCGCCTCGATGCACCCACGAACTCCAGAGCGCATACCCGGCCGCAGCGGCTGTGGCCAAGGCGGACACTTCGCGCACCGGCAGGTCGCCGTAGCGGAATCCCACGAACGCAGCTCCGAGAGCCATGAATCCGAACAGACCACGCATCAACCAGCCGTAACCAAGGGACACTTCCCGGCGCCGCGTGGTGACCCACAGATAGGCCAGACAACCGACCGACCATTGCAGGAGGAAGGTCGCAGCGTCGAGGCTGATCATCCGATGGCCCGGTAGATCGCATCCACCAGGGTCACGCGCCGAAACGACAGCGCCGTATCGGCATCAAGGCCGGCGTTGAAGAGCACCGCTATCACGATGTCGCCATCGGGATCTGCCATCGCGAAGCTGGTTCCACCCTGCCCGGCGTGGCCAAAGGAGTGCTCCGACGGACCGTTGCCGAAGAAGTGTGAGGACAGCGGCGTCATGAAACCGAGTCCGAAGCCTGCGTCTCGATCCAGGGTCACGTCATGGGTGAGCGGCAGGCGGGCGGTGGTCGCGTCTTCGAGAAGATCTGCCGAAAGCACCAGATCCCGGCCCGACAGATCCGCGAGTAGGCCCTTGTACAAAGTTGCCACTGCTTCCATCGTTCCGTAGGCCCCGAAAGCCGGATTCCATTCACACGCAGTGTCGTGGGAGACCTCCGCTAGCAGAGGCACAGGCTGATGAAGGGTCAGGTCGAAGGTGGCCGAAATGCGGCTGGAGTTCCGCGCAAATGTCTCGTCGTCGAAGCGCATGACCAAGTCGAGGGGATCCACTCCGTAAGGCTCCAGAACCGCTGAGTTCAGATAATCGGAGAAGGGGACCTCGGTGAGTTCCTCGATGATCTTGCCCAACAGGAACCATCCGCCGAACTCGGCGTAGGAGCGGTCAATGCCGAACCGCCAACCATCAGGGGGCGGCACGGCGTGCAGCCAGACCTCACGGCTCTGTTCGGGCAGGATACGCCCCAGCACGGTGTTGATCGTGTGCACACCGGCGGTGTGGCCCAACACCTGTGAAACGGTCCGCTCGGCCAACCACGGTGTGTCGAGATCATCAATGACGTGCCCGAGTTGGTCATCAAGGCTGAGTTCGCCCTCTTGCACCAACTTCAGGATGCCGACTGTCACCACCGGCTTGGCAGTGCAGTAGAGCGCGCTCAGAGTGTCCGCTGTGAACGGCTCGTGCAGATGGGTCTTGCCAACCGACACGTCAAGAACTGTCTCACCTCCCGCGGACACCACCACCTGGGCCGCCGTGTGAAAAAACCCTTCGGCCGCCTCGCGCTCGAGTCGATCCACGATTTCGGAAAAACCCGGCGTCACGACACTCACGATGTCAGTCTTCGGCAAGGAGGTTGCGGGCGATCTGGGAAATCTGAATTTCGTCGGTGCCGGCGTAGATCTGGAGAACCTTGGCATCTCTCGCCAACTGCTCCACCTCGTACTCCGACATGTATCCGTTTCCACCGAAGAGCTGAACCGCCTCATTCGCAACTGCGGCCGCAGATTGTGCTGCGTAGAGTTTTGCCGCCGACGCATCGGTGAAACTGACCGGTACATTCTTTGCTGCCATCTCAATGTGGCTGAACACGAGGTTCTGGAGATTCATCTTGGCGACCGCCATGTTGGCGAGCTTCAACTGGATCAGCTGGAACTGTCCGATTGGTTGGCCAAACTGCTCGCGTTCGCGGGAATAGTCGATGCAGAGTTCGAGGCAACGGTCCACGATGCCGAGCGCCATCGCCGCCACCCCGGTTCTTTCTATGGAGAAACTGGCCTTGGATGCTTCACGACCCCCGGAGCCGGAGAACGCTTCCTCTGATTCGCCAAGAAGTCGGTCCCGACCTACACGGACATCGTTGAGAAACAACATCCCGGTGGGGCTGGAATGAATACCCATCTTGCGAAACGCCTTGGGCTGCTCCAGACCTTCCATTCCGGAGTCAAGCACGAACTGGACGACCTTGCGGTCAGCCGCCGGGTTTCCCTCATCGAGTTTGCATATGAACACGATGGTGTCGGCATATGGGCCGTTGGTGATGAATGTCTTGGACCCATTGAGAACGTACTCGTCACCGTCGCGGCGAGCGGTTGCCTTCATGGATCCGAAGGCATCCGACCCGGAATCAGGTTCGGTGATCGCCCAGGCGCCGACCTTGTCAAGGGTGAGCAGGTCCAGAACCCAACGTTCCTTCTGGGCAATGGTCCCCTTGGCCTGAATCGCCGACGCTGTGAGACCCATGGAGACTCCCATCGCGGTGACCATGCCCGGACAGACCCGGCAGAGTTCAATTATGGGGATCACGGAGAACGCCACTGTGTTCTCATCTCGGGTTCTGGTGCCTTCACCCTCGTCGGAGTTGGCCTCCCCCGCCTCGATCGCCTTCTCGCGAGCGATGCGCTTGGCGAAGGACGCCTTCGCCGAGTCGGTCAAGCCAAAGGTCGAGAACATCTTGCGAAGCAGATCGTACGGTGGCAGATCACCGAATTCGAGTTCCTCGCGATGTGGCCTGATCTCGGTATCGACGAAATCGCGAACGGTCTTGCGGACCATTTCCTGTTCTTCGGACCACTTGATCATGAGAATCCTCCGGAATTCGGCACAAGGTGCGCCTGCTGTCGCTTGAGTCTCGCCAAATGCTCCGGTATCCGCAAAACCTCACACGGGAGCAGCGTCTGAGCCAATGAACGGCGCCGCTTCGCCCCACCAGCCGAGCTCGGGTGGGAGCACCGGCAGGGAGCGGTACATCTCCATGTAGGCACCCGTCTGCATCAGACCGTGCAAAAGCAACAGGAGTGTCCAGCGGGTGTCTCCCACATCTCCGCCGTCCTCGAGCGCCTCGAGACTATTCATTTCTCCGGTTCTGAGTTTCAGATAGTTGCGAAATTTCATGCGGACCTTGAGTTCCGGTGCGTCATGTGCCGGTTCACCGGATTCGGTTTCGGTCCAGTTCCCAACCACACGGCCCATCGGCCGGCGGCCGTCCAGATAACGCACATCCGCGAGGATCTGACCTGCGGGTGAACCGAACAGTTCGAAGCGGAGGCGAGCGGTTGCATCGGGCACAAAGGGCATCTCGGCCAAGGGGTTCGGCAGGTCATCCAATGGAGGCAGCGGTGTACGGACATCGCCCAAGCGGACCTGCATCGAAGCAACATTCTCCGGACTGGCCCAGTTGACGTCGCAGGTGTCAGTGGGTTCTCCGTGGTGCACCAACGCCCACGGCCCCGGTTCGGAAAGGATGGTCCAGGTGATCAACTCGCCGGCAGTGAATTCCTGGGCGTGGTGAACCACTGAATCGTCTTCGGCAATCGACTCCAGAAAAACCACTCCGTTGGCGTCTGCCGGGGGTGCACCAAGCACCTCGCCCGCGGACTGGATCTTGACGGCCTGCTCAGGGTTCCGCGCAACGAGGCCCATCGCTCAGACCCTCACCGGTTGACGGGCTGCGGACTTGGCGTGGTAACTCGAACGGGTGAAGGGCGACGACTCGACATGGCCGATTCCGAGAGCCTCACCAATGCGGGCGAAGGACTCGTAGTCTGCAGGAGTCCACCAGTTCACCACCGGGAGGTGGTTGGTTGTCGGGCGCAGGTATTGACCGATTGTGACGATGCCTACACCGATCTCGGCGAGATCGGCCAAGGTTGACTCGATCTCGGAGCGAGTCTCCCCCATTCCGAGCACCAGCCCGGATTTGGTCACCAGATCAGCTTCGACGGAGCGCGCAAGCACCGACAGCGAACGGGCATACGAAGCAGACGGCCGCACCGCACGCTGCAATCGGGGAACGGTCTCCAGGTTGTGATTCATCACATCGGGCCGCTCATCGAGTATCAAGCGAAGTGCATCTTCGCGGCCTCGGCAGTCGGATATGAGCACCTCAACCGAAACACCCGGAGTGCGAGCACGAATTGCCCTGATGGTCTCCACGATCTGCCCCACACCCTCGTCTTGGAGATCGTCGCGGGCAACCGTGGTGATCACGGCGAAATCGAGCTTCATCCGATCCACGGCCTCTGCCACCCGGGCTGGCTCGGTGGGATCCGGAAGCGCAGGTTTTCGGGTATCCACCAGGCAGAATCCGCAGGCTCGGGTGCACCGTTCGCCGTTGACCATGAATGTGGCGGTTCCGTCCGACCAGCACTCCGAGAGGTTCGGACAACCTGCCTCTTCGCACACAGTGACGAGATTCAGCTCGGCAACGGTTTTGCGGGTCCGCATCGCCTCCGGGCTGTGCTTCACCTTGGCCCGCATCCATTCAGGTTTGCGGGTGGTTATGGGGATACCCTGCGTAACACCCGCCTCGGCCAGACGGCCGCGCAGCCGGACGGAGGTGTTGGACCCATCGGTCTTCGACCCGGCACCCAATCCACGGCTGAACGGGGCCAGGTCGAGATCATCGGTCGGAGTCCGCCACACGGTGTCACTGCGATCGATAGCTGACGGTTTCCATGTGTTGCCAAAGTGCCTCGCAAAGGTGTCGGCAACTTCCTTCATGGAAGCGTCAACTCCCTCCAGTGCGAGCGAGGTGACGCCGAATTCCGTGATGCCACAGGGCACAATGTGGCGGAACATGGACATGTCGGGATCAACGTTCATGGCAATTCCGTGAAGGGTGCGACCCTGCTCCACCCGGATTCCCACGGCGGCGATCTTGCGGGCGTCAGGTTGGTCCGGGTCCATCCACACACCCGGATACTCGCCGCGACGACCGACGTTCCTCAGCCCCAGATCATGCAACGTCGCGATGATCGCGTTCTCCAGCAGGCACACAAAACCCTTGGCATTCCGAAGCCCTTGCGCACCGGCGGTCCACCCGCGGGCGTCTGGCAACTCCACCAGTGGGTACGCCACGAGTTGTCCCGGTCCGTGGTAGGTGACATCCCCACCTCGATCCACCTGAACAACCTCGGCACCCACCGAAGCCGGATCAACCAATACGTTTTCGGAAGATGCGTTACGGCCAAGCGTGTACACGTGATCGTGTTCCAGCAGCAGTAGCCGGTCTGCAACGCGTCGGTTCCGGCTCGTCCGGGTCCTGATCGCTTCAGCGTGAAAACCCCGCTGGAGCGCCCAGGCCTCGCGGTACGGAACCTTGCCCAGCCACCTCACCCGCAACTCTGAACCGGCCATCTGAATCCTCAGAACTCGGAGTCCCAATCGCGGGTCTCGACAATTTGGCGGACCCTCGACATGAAAGCCGCCGCATAGGCACCGTCGAAAGCACGGTGATCCCAGGACAGCGTCAGATTTCCGACCGGGTGAATTGCGATCGCTTCGTCACCAAAGTCGTCGGACACAGCCACAGGCGTTCTTGACACTCCATCGGTGGAGAGAATCGCCACCTGCGGCTGATTGATGATCGGCGCCACCATGAAGGATCCGTAGGCGCCGGAGTTCGAGATGGTGAAGGTGCCACCGGAAAGTTCGTCCGGGCCGAGGCGACGATTGCGGGCGCGGTCGGCAAGATCGTGGATCTCGTCTGCAATCGCCCGCAGACGCATGGCATGGGCTTCCCGAATCACGGGAGCGAGCAGTCCCTCGTAGTTGAGGTCCACGGCAACTGCCATGTGAACGTCATTGTGGAGAACCACTTCGCCGTCGCCCACTGATGCATTCATGTGCGGGAACTCGCGGAGTGCGTCCACAACGGCTCGTGTGATGAACGGCAGATAGGTCAGCGAGGATCCGGTCTCTGCCTTGAAGGCGGCACGGCGAGGCAGGCGAGCCCGCTCGATCGCCGAATAGTCAACCCGAACCACGGAGATCACGTGCGGGGATGTGCTCTTGGAGTAGAGCATGGCGTCGCCCGTGACCTTGCGGATTCGGTTGAGCCCCTCCACCCGATCGCCGGAACCGTGAGTCATCGGCTGCACCGCAGGGGCAGCCACCTTGGCAGCCGGAGCTGCATCAGGTGCCACTGCTGCCGCTGCCGTAGCTGCAGGTGGAACTTGCCCACCGCGACCGTCGATCACCGAGAGTACGTCTCCGCGGGTAATTCGTCCGCCCACACCGGTGCCGGTGATCGACGCGGGATCAAGTCCATTTTCGTCAATCAGCTTGCGAACCAGGGGCGAGAGCAGAAGGCCTGTGGTTGCTCCCGCTGGGGCAGGAGCCGGAGTCGGGGCTGGAATCGGTTCTGCAACGGGTGCCTGAGCGGGTCCTGGCTCTGGTGTGGGTTCTGGCTGGGGTGCTGGCTCCGGCTGTGGCTCGGGTTGCGGTGCGGCTTCCGCAACTGGTGCAGCAGTAACGCCCTCTCGGTCCATACGAGCCAGGAGTTCGCCGACTTCCACAACATCGCCCTCTTCGACAAGAATCTCCAGGAGTACGCCGGAACTCGGAGCGGGCACCTCGGTGTCGACCTTGTCCGTGGACACCTCGAACAGCGGCTCATCCTCGGTGACTTCCTCACCCACTGACTTGAACCAACGGGTGATGGTCCCCTCGGTCACGGATTCGCCCAGCTGCGGCATCACGATGTCGGCCATGTGTGTCCTTCAATCTCTTGTCTACAACTTGTATCAAACCCACGGCTCAGCCGTGAAGTGAACGTCCAGTGAGAGCCAGCACCGATTCCCCGAACAACTCGGTGAGTGTTGGATGCGGCTGGATGAACTCGGCAACCTCGTCGACGGTCGCTTCCCAGTTGACGGCGAGGTACCCACCTGAGAGCTGTTCGGTGACCCAGGGGCCGACCATGTGGACACCGAGGATCTGGCCGGCAGTCCCGTCGGCGCGTTTCTCCGCGATGACCTTCACCAGTCCCGCCGTGTCGTCGAGGATCATTGCGCGGCTGTTTCCGCTGAAACGGTGTTTCGAGACGGCCACGTCGTAGCCGGCTTCCTTCGCCGCTTCCTCCGAGAGCCCGGCGTAGGCGACCTCCGGATCGCAGTAGATCGCCCATGGAATCCGCGAGTAGTCGACCGGCGAGGGATTCTCGCCAAGGATTTCCTTCACCACACAGATGCCCTCTGCGAAGGCAATGTGGGCAAGTTGTGCGGTATCGATCGAGTCACCGATTGCCCAGACCGAGTCTTCGGCCGTTCGGTACATCTCATCGACAGTGACAAAACCGCGATCAGAAATCACAACTGCATTGCCCGAACCGAGCAACTTCTCCGTATAGGGCGCTCTTCCGACCGAAACCACCACAAGGTTGGTTTCGATCGACTCCCCGTCACCGAAACTGACCGTGGTTCCGCTGGCGCTGAGCGTGTGTCCGTGCACCTGCTGGCCCGTGCGGATGTCGATGCCCTTCTTCTTGAAGGAGCGCTGCACCTCCCTGGTGAT
>JAHRAZ010000005.1 GCA_020027475.1 Microthrixaceae bacterium | reverse complement strand
CTTGCGACCCTGAAAAAACAGAATCGCAGAAACCGAACCCAAAAGGAGTCCGGTCAACACAAGAATCAACCCTGGACCGGGCGCCGAAATCAGGAACGCCCCCGCGACCAGACAGATCGCGGCCAATACAGCCAGTACAACAGTTGCAGATACTCTTCCCATATCAGGAGGATATGCCCGCCACCGGCCGGATCAAGGCCTGTGGAAGAATTCCACGGGGAGGCCGGCAACCCTTCTGGACCCACAGGGGTGTCCGTGGCAATGTGCGGACGTGGGCGAACCTGTCGAATTCCCGGGCGATGAACATCGGGATGGACATCAGAGTGACCCGGGCATCAGCCCAGCCGACGCGGCCTCAGGAGTGCCAGTCATGCCGGATGCGCGCATGCTGACCAGCACCGACGACGTGAATCTCGCCACCTATCAATACGGCACCGGACAGGATTACCTGCTCGCTCACTGCACGGGAATGTGTGCCGCCGTATGGTCGCCCATGCTGAATGCCCTCGGAACCGAAGGCCCGGTCAGCGCTGTATCGGTGGACCACAGGGGCCACGGGCGCTCGAACGCATCCACCACCTCAATGGGGTGGGAAGTTCACGCCGCTGATCTGCTGGCGACCATTGACGACTACCACATGGCGAAACCGATCGGGATAGGGCACTCCATGGGCGGAGCAGCGCTACTGCTCGCCGAGCAGGCGCGCCCGGGGACTTTCGCTGCGCTGTGGCTCTATGAGCCCATTGTTTTCCCGCCCACTACACGATCGGGAGGCAACTCACTTGCCGAGGGGGCCCGCCGACGACGCGAGACATTCGCGAGCGAGTCGGCCGCCTTTGAAGTCTTCTCCTCGAAGCCGCCGCTGAACGAACTCAGCAGCGCAGCCCTTCGGGCATACGTCCGATACGGGTTCGAGGAACTCCCGGACGGCTCCATCACGTTGCGCTGCAAACGAAATGTCGAAGCGCAGACATATGCGATGGGAACCAGTCACGGAGCTTGGGCTCGCTTGGGCGAGATCGGATGCCCGGTTGTGATTGCCTACGGGGAGGAAGCGCATCCCGGACCCGCTGCCGTTGCGCCTCTGATCGCGGAACAGATTCCGAATGGCCGGTCGAACAAGATCGACGGTCTGGGGCACTTCGGCCCGATGGAGGATCCTGAGCTCATCGCCGCGGAAATCACCGAAGCTTTCGACTGACAACCGGCCGTGTCACAACCGGCCCCTACCATGCGGAGCATGGCTCTACCTCTGCCCAGTTCGCTGTCTCCGTCGAAGGTCTCGAGCTTCCAGAGCTGTGCGCTCGCATTTCGTTTCTCGGCAATCGACAAACTCCCGGAACCGCCGTCGGAGCCGGCCGTCAAGGGAACCACAGTCCACAGAGCCCTTGAACTCCTCATGGCTGCCGAGCCGGCCGACCGAGTCCCGGCATTGGCCACAGCTCAGCTCGAGGTGGCACTGGAGGAGATGCAAGGCAACGAGGAATACACCGAACTCAACCTCGATGATTCGGGGGCCGAGAAGTTCGCAGCCGACGCCCAGACGATGATCGACCGGTACTTCGCTCTTGAAGACCCCAGGACAATCGACGTGGTTGCCAACGAACAGATGCTCGAGGCTGACATTGGTGATGTCCACATCCGCGGAATCATCGACCGGCTCGAACGGAACTCCGATGGGCGCCTGGTTGTCAGCGACTACAAGACAGGCCGAGCTCCGTCGGTGATGCGCGAACGCGAGCGAATGGGCGGCGTTCACTTCTACGCCTACCTGTGTCGAGAGGTTTATGGAGAGCTCCCGGCGGCCGTACAGCTGATCTACCTGGGTGCAGAACCTCAAATCATCACTGCGACACCAAGCGAGCAATCCGCGCGGGGCCTCAAGACAAAGGTCTCCGCTGTCTGGAACGCCGTGGAGCGAGCCTGTGAGAGGGAAGACTTTCGGCCGAAGAAGTCACCTCTGTGCAACTGGTGTTCGTTCCAGGCGTTCTGCCCGGAATTCGGCGGTAACCCCGATGATGCCAAACAACTCGCCGCAGCGAACGAAGTGGCGACCGCCGCCCAGCCAGCCACGCCGTGACCACATTCGGACCGATCGAAGCACAGGTCGAACAATTCGATCTGCAGGTTGAACGCTTCGCCGCCTCTTTGCGGGGTAATCCCGGCGTGGATGCGGTGATGTACGCACTGTCAGAGGCCGCCAATCACTCGATCCTCTGGCATGCGATCAACTTCCTCGATCTGGTGACCGCCGGGGACGACCGGTCGCGTCGCCGCCGGGCGCTGCGCCGCAGCGTCATTCTCGCAGTGGAACAGGCCACCGTGAACGGCCCGATCAAGGTGGTATTCAATCGTGACCGCCCCGATGCCCTCGAGAACCATGCGCACGACCTCCGCGCCCCGCTGACATCAAGTTTCCCCAGTGGACATGCCTCCGCCGGATTCTGTGCTGCCGCCCTGCTGTCCGCCGACCTCGGTGGCGCACCGGCTTGGTACGCGCTCGCCACGGCCGTCTCGTGGAGTCGCGTACACGTTGGAGTCCATCACCCATCGGACATCGTTGGCGGCGCCCTGATCGGTGCATTTCTTGGGAGAGCCGCCGCGCGCGTCTGGCGGCAACCAGTTCAATCTGGCTCCAACCGGATCAATCACGCGCACCCTGGGCGGCCGGCGTCGTAGATTGCAGGCATGACAGAGGATCACGCAGTGGAACACATGACCGGCTTCGAGGCGCTGATGTGGGATCTCGAGCGCAACCCGTTGATGTCCACTGCATTCACAAACCTCACGATTCTCGATCGGGTTCCCAATCGCGCTGCGCTGCGCTCCCGGATGTTGCGGGCCACCCGCCGAGTCCCGAAACTCCGCCAGCGGGCCGACCCGTCTCCGGGACCCCTCGGCACTCCGGCCTGGATCGAAGACCCGGAGTTCGACCTGGATCACCATCTGCGCTGGGTCAATCTCGGGGGATCAGCCACTCGGGAAGACCTGAACGAGTTCGTCGCGGGGTTCAGCGTTCATCCATTCGACTGGGGTCGACCATTGTGGGACTTCGTTTTGATCGAGGGCCTCGCCGACGGACGTGCCGCCATGGCCCAACGAATGCATCACACGATCACCGACGGTGAGGGCGGCATCAAGCTGTCGGTGGAGTTCCTTGATCTCCGGCGCGATGCGGGTGAACAGCCGGTTGAAGCGGATACCGATGACGAATCGGGACAACCCAGCAGTGCCGATCCGCAATCCGCGGGCGACGCCGCAGAGAACCCCACAGATGGGCCCCGCGGCTGGACCGAATGGACCGGCGTTGTTGGCGACTCAATGAAGAAGACCACCGAACAGGTCACCAGCGCCTGGTCCGGGTTCGCCGACTCAATGCGGAATCCGTCATCGACTGCCGACTCGCTGCGCTCCACAGTCAAGCAGATTCCCACGACCAGGAGAGTGTCCGATCTCTGGTCTGAGCGATCACTCCGACGATGGTTCGGCTGCATCCACCTGGAACTCGATCAGGTGATCACCGCCGCTCATGCCCTGGGTGGAAGCGTCAATGACTTCTTCGTGACCGGAGCAGCCGGCGGGGCCGGCGCCTATCACAGAAACCATGACTCCCCGGTCGATGAACTCCGGTTGTCCATGCCAGTGAGTACTCGCGAGCACTCGGAAATGAGCGACACAGCGGGAGGCAATTCCTTCACTCCCACGACCACCATGGTGGCTACCGGTCAGATGGATCCGGCGGAAAGATTCGCTTCGATCCACGACGCTTTGAACGAAGTCAAAGCCGGGAGCACCGGCAGCTCCATCGACTCCGCCGTGGGAGTGATGAACCTCCTGCCGAGCGCCGCGATTGCCGCGGCCGGTGAACGGATCGCAGGTGCGGTCGACTTTGTGTGCAGCAATGTCCGCGCGGCTCCCTTTGATCTCTACATCGGAGGGGCATTGATCGAAGCCAACTATCCGTTGGGGCCACTTGCCGGGACGGCCTTCAACCTGACAACCATGTCCTATCGGGGGCGGTTGTTCATCGGACTGGTCGTGGACACCGCAGCGGTGTCCGGACCCGAAGAACTGCTCGCGGAAATCGACCGCGAATACGAAGCACTGTTTGCCGCAGCCGGATGATTGCCCCAGCCCACTGACCTTGGGCTCCGCCAGCCGTACTCAGTTGCTAATAACCTCGGCATCGCGGCGGGCAAGCAACGAGCGAAGGTCGAGAAGAAGATCAGCGACCTCCGACGTGGGAACTATCTGACGCTCCGAAATGTCGCCGAGACCGCGGTCAATCAGCTTCATTGCTTCCTGAATGGACTCATCGAGTTCTGGCAATGCCTCTTCGACCTCAGTCATCGGTTCCTCCCTGGATCCGAAACACGTGATGCAAACGCACGATCACTCCAACTAGATTACCCCCAACCCCTGACATCATCATGTCGGTTTCGTGCCCGGCCGCCCGAAACCAGAGCTGGCGGTCACCAGACCCGGTTCCCCAAACCCGGGTTCTCCGCCCCAGTTGTGGCGAGTCGCCGATTCCGGATCGGGTTGTGCCCGGATGTGACACGGCCGCAATTGACACGTCCTAGGGTGATTCCCCATGACCAACTCCACGATTGGCGTCACCTTCGCCAGCTTCCAACCGCTCGGCCTGGACGTTGGAAGGTCAATTGCACGAACTGCCAAGGACATGGGTTTCGGCTCCTTCTGGACGGCTGAAACCGTTGGGCACGAAGCCTTCTCCACACTGGCCGCAGTTGGGGCGGAGACCCCGGGACTGAGCCTTGGAACTGGCGTTCTGGCGATTCAACTCCGCACCCCGATGCTGGCAGCGATGGGCGCTGCCACCCTTCAGGAAATCGTCAAGGACAATGACATTCTTCTCGGCGTCGGAATTTCATCGCCCGTGGTGGTGGACCGATGGCACGGCGCTGCCTACGGCTCCGCCCCGATTGCACAGATACGTGAATACTTGAAACTCACCAAGGAATGCCTGTCAGGTAACGCCGTGAGCTACGAAGGTCGTTTCTACCGCACCAATCGCTACCGGCTCGGAGTGAGACTGGGTGACCGCCGACCCAAGGTGGTGCTGGGAGCCCTGAATCAGCAGATGCTTCGAACGGCCGGCGAACTGGCGGACGGCGTCCTGCTCAACTACCTCCCTGCCGGCGCTGTTCCCTGGTGCGTTGAGCAGGTGCGGGCAGGTGAAGCAAAGGCCGGTCGACCAGAGGGCGAATGCAAGGTGCACGCCTACGTGCATGTTGGTTTGTGTGACCCAGACCAAGCCCGCAAGGCGGCGCGGAGGGATCTCTTCTCCTATGCGGTGGTCCCCGCATACGCCAACGCCTTTTCCCGCGCCGGATTCGCAGAAGAGGTGCAGGCAATTCAGGCAGCACATGCCAACAAGGACCGCGACGCTGCGCTGGCCGCCGTGTCCGAGCCCATGATCGATTCGATCGACATCTGCGGTGACGCTGAGACAATCCGTGCCGCAACGGACGCCTACATCCGCGCCGGTGTGGACGATGTGGTGATCATGCCCCTGCCGTGGGGAGAAGACCGAGTGTCCACGATCGAAGCGACCCTCGAGGCCGTGAAGCCCCGATGACCAAGTCCGTGAACAAGCCCTTTGATCCACGGGGCAAGGTTGTGGTGGTCACAGGTGGAGCCAGTGGTATCGGGGCCGCCCTCACCCGCGAATTCCACAACCGGGGAGCCGACACCGTGGTGATCGTGGACTTGAACGAGGATCGCAGCCGCGGAGTTGCGGAGAGAATCGCGGCCGGCAACGGAAACGGTGCTGTGGTCGGTGCCCAGCTCGACGTTGCCGACGGCGAGGCCACCACCGAGCTCATCGACCGGATCGAGGGTGACCACGGCCCGATCGACCTGTATTGCGCCAATGCCGGAATCGCCACCGGCACCGGGGTGGAAGCCGATGTGGACATGTGGAGCCGGATCTGGAACGTGAACGTAATGGCCCACGTCCATGCCGCTCGGACACTGCTACCGAGGTGGATCGAACGTGGCGGCGGGCACCTGCTCACCACTGCCTCGGCAGCCGCCATGATCACCAACCTTGGAGATGCGCCCTATTCGGTGACCAAACACGGGGCGCTCGCATTCGCGGAATGGGTTGCGATCACCCACGGCGCCCGAGGTGTGGGCGTAAGTTGCCTCTGCCCGCAGGGAGTCAGGACTCCCCTGCTGTTCGGAACCTCCGCGGACGAGTTCGCCGACCTGCCCGGTGGCACCTCGGGGAGTTCGGATGATCTCGACGCATCGACGGCTGCAAAGGCCGTCCAGCATCAAAGGGTTCTTGGCGCTGACGAAGTTGCGGCATTCACTGCGGATGCACTCGGCCGGGGCGAGTTCCTCATCACGCCCCACGAAGAGGTCCGCGAGTACGCGCAGAAACGCACAGAGGATACGGACCGGTGGATCGCGGGCATGCGGAAACTCCAGGCGTATCTGGATCAGGATCCGTGAGCAGGAAAATGGGCCATGTCTCCTGATCTGAATCAGATGGTTGACCCGGACAACTCCGAAACCAGGGACGATCGTTACCGTTCCACACTCGATGTCTACGAAGCCCGGGCCGATGACTGGCTCGAGTTCCGCAGCGCCAAGACGAACTATCTCGAGGAGTTCGCGGCGGAGTTGGGATCTCGCCCCGGTCCCGGGGAAGGAATGGTCGTCGATCTCGGTTGCGGACCCGGTTGGCACCTCGATGACCTTCCCGTGGACACGGTCGCCATGGACGCAGCGGAAGCGATGTTGGAACTCGCCTCTGTGGCCTCCCCGGAAACTCCGCTCGTACAGGGAGACCTTCGCCAACTGCCATTCGCAAAAGGCTCCCTCCGCGCCGCATGGGCCAACAAGTCCTACGTCCACATCGCCCGTGTCGACATGCCGATGGCATTGCGGGATCTGCACCGCGCCCTCGCACCAGGAGGCATTACGCACCTGGGACTCTTCGGTGGCGACGTGGAGTACGCCGGATTCGATGGTGACGAATTTTCGGGCCGCTCGTTCTCTTTGTGGCCCACCCAACTCCTCTCCGACGTACTGGCCGGAGCCGGGTTCACCATCGAGAAAATTCAGCAGGCAGATCCCCTGATCGGCAGCGCTCCCTTCATCGGCGTTCGCGTTCGGCGGGAACACACGCTCGCCGACACTGTCGGAGCAGACATGTTGCTGCTGCTCGTGGGACTGAATCCTTCCCTTCCCGCGGCGGAATCGGGTGTGGGGTTCTCCGGTCCATCCAACCGCGGCTGGCCCGCTCTCGAAGACTCCGGGCTCGCCGAAGTCGGCAGCCGCGATCCGGAGGCACTGCTTCGTGATGGCCACATCGGCATGACGGACATCGTGAAACGAGCGACTCGCGGAGCGGATGAACTGAGCAAGGACGAGTACCGCTGCGGCATGGCCCGATTGGAACGACTCTGTGATTGGCTGCAACCAGCGGCCGTCTGCATCATCGGACTCACCGGTTGGAGAGCGGCGATGAACACCTCCGCCAAGGCCGGGCTCCAAAGCGAAGAACTGGGCGGAAGGCCGGTGTGGCTGATGCCCAATCCGAGCGGCCTGAACGCGCATGTCACCCGAGCTGATCTGGCGGAGCACTTCCGCGCAGCCGTGGCGCTCGGAGCCGGCGCGTAGTGTTCCCATAGTTCCAATACGGATGATTTCCACGTTCTCAGGAGGATTAATGCAGATTCGACTTGAACCGGCCGATGAGTACATGCATCCCGGCCCGGAGGACACGTTCAACGAGTCCATGTACTTCAACGTGTTCGACCCGGGCAGTGCCTTGGGCGCTTTCGTCCGAATCGGCAATCGCCCCAACGAAGGTCATGCCGAGGTAACCGCCTGCGTCTACCTGCCCGACGGGCGGGTGGGATTCATGTTCTCGCGACCAACCATCGATAACAACGATGGCTTCTCTGCCGGCGGCGCCGAGTTCAGAGTCGACACTCCATTCGAGAAGCTGGACATCTCCTACCGTGGCAAGTTGGTCATGCTCGAGAACCCCTTGGACATGGCCGAGCCGAGAGAGGCCTTCACGAACAACCCGTACGAAGTCTGCGAACTGCAACTCAGCGTGGCCGGCAACTCCCTGCCTTGGGGCGGAGAGCCCGTGGGGCACAAGGAAAAACCAGGTGAGGAATTCGCCAAGGGCCACTACGAACAACTCACCAGATCGTCCGGGTCGGTATCCATTGGGAACGAATCGTGGGATGTGGACGGCCAAGGTCTGAGAGATCACTCCTGGGGTCCTCGTACCTGGCAAGCGCCCTGGTATTACCGCTGGCTCACTGTCAACCTGGGAGATGGCACGGGGATGATGCTCAGCCGCATTGCCCGCGCCGACAGTGAAGGCATCCGGAACGGATTCGTCTGGAACGGCACCGAGATCCTGCCGGTGACCGACATGTCGATGAGCACCCAGTGGAGCGATGGATCCAATCATCAGCAGGTGACGGCCGACTTCACCTTCACCGACTCAGACGGGACCCCGCTGCAGCGCACCCTCACGGGCTCGGTCCGCAACATGATCCCGCTGCGCAACCGTCGCGATGGCCGGGTCACCCGAATCGCCGAGGGGCTGACCGACTGGTTGGTCAGCGGACCACTCAACACCTCCCTCGAGCCCTGCGGTGACGACGATCCAGCCCTCGGCGGGCACGGATGGTCTGAATACCTCGATCAGATCATCGACGGTGAACCCGTCGGCATTCTCGAATGACCGCCTCCCACCGTCGGCCGTAAACCGTGTTCGTACAAGATGTGATCTTCTTCGGCGCTCGACACAATGCCGACGCCATCGCGCTGATCGCAGCGGACCAGAAGTGGACGTTCGCCCAATTCGCTGATGCCGTTGATTCCATGTCTTCGGCCCTGACCAAACAGGCCCGTCCGGGAGCCACCATTGCCGTGGTCGCCGAGAACACACCTGGTTTCGCTGCTGCGCTCTACGCGGTGCCCGCTGCGCAAATGGTGCTGGCAATGGGCAATACCCGCCATACCGATCGCGAACTCTGGGAGATGTTGGTGGCGAGTCGGGCCGAAGTGCTCCTCGCAACGAGAACGCATCTGGATCGTTTGATCGAATCGAAGCCCGACGACTCGTTGATCCACACCTTCGTGGAACTCTCCCCCGCCCATCCCGAGGCGATGTTCGACACCGCTGTGGCATTCGATTCCGCAGCGGCATTCGATTCTGCCGGGAAGACCACTGGCTTTGACTCTGCGCGTGCGAACTCCGTCGGCAGCGCTGCAGAATCCGACACTGCATGGCTCATCCACACCTCGGGCACCACGGGCAAACCCAAGGGGGCGATGATCACGCATCAATCACTGATCGCCGCAGCTCTCAACACGACAATGGCTCGCCCGGTAGCCGCCGACGAGGTCTATCTCTTCCCGTTCCCTCTGTTCCATGTGGCCGCCTACAACGTGGTTCATCACCATCTGCGCCGTCGGCCGGTGGTGCTGCTGGAGAGCTTCGAACCCGTGGCAGCGATGCGTGCAATCGAGGAACACTCGGTGACCTCAGTGTCACTTGCGCCGACCATGGTGGCCATGCTTCTCGATCATCCGGACCGGGCCATCCACGACCTGTCCACGCTGCGACAGATCTCCTATGGCGCCGCGGCCATGCCTCTTGACCTTCTACGAAGAACCCTGACCGAACTGCCCAACGCGGGATTGGCCCAGGGATACGGAATGACCGAACTCTCCGGCAATGCTGTGTTCCTCGGACCCGACGAACATCGCCGGGCGGCCACCACGGATCCCGACATTCTCAGCGCCGCAGGACGACCGGCCCCACTGACCGCGTTGAGGATCACCGCGGAGGACGATTCCGAGGTCCCGCCCGGCGAGGTCGGCGAAATCCTGATTCGCAGCGATCAAGTCTGCGCCGGCTACTGGGAGAATCCCGAAGCCACCGCCGAGGCCTTCTTCGACGGTTGGTTCCGCACCGGCGACGTCGGCCGCATCGACTCCCGCGGATACTTGCATATTGTCGACCGCAAGAAGGACATCATCATCACGGGCGGCGAAAACGTCTCCTCCCGCGAGGTCGAAGACGCGGTGTCGACGCACACTGCGGTGGCGTCGGTGGCAGTGATCGGCGTGCCGGATGAGCATTGGGGTGAACTCGTGACTGCCGTGATCGTGGTGGCGGATGGACAGGATCTGCCCAGCGTCGACGACTTGAGGAGTTGGACTTCCGATCTGGCTGGATTCAAACGCCCGAGGGGAGTTGTCGAAGTCGAACAGATGCCGCTCAACGCCTCGGGCAAGGTCGAAAAGCGCCGCCTCCGCGACGCCCTGAGCCCCTGAACCTGCCAACACCGGAAACTGCGGAGCCGGATGGAGATCAGCGGGGAGCGAGATCGCGGAGCGCTGTTCGCTGATCCACGTTGAAAGGCAGGATCGCCAGCGCTGGTGTGGTCACGCCGGCGTCGACATAACGCTGGATGTGTTCACGGCAGGCCTCGGGCTTCCCCCACACGATCAACTGATCGACGATCTTGTCCGGGATGGCCGCCAACGCTCCCATTCTGTCACCTTCGCCCCAGAGTCGCCACATGTCGGCCAGGACCTCGTCGCGACCCAGCCACTTGTGGAACTCGGCGTACACCGGCACGTTCAGGTAGGCAGCAATCGCCACACGCCCGAAGGCCATCACAGTTTCGCGGTCATCTGTGGGAGCAACGAATATCCGCGCCACAATCTCGCGGGCACCTGAACCAGAGGCGGCCTGCACAATCGGGGCAACGGTGCGTACGTCGTCGGCCGACAGCCAGTTGATGATCGCTCCGTCGCCGTGGGAACCAGCCAGCTTCAACATCCCCTCGCGCAGAGCTGCTATCAGAATTGGCGGCTGTTCTGAAACCTCGAGCTTCAGTTGGAACCTCTGGATCTCGGACTGCCCGAAGGTGCCCGACACCTTCTCGCCGGTCATCGCCTCGCGGAGGAACGTAACCATGTCCTTGACCTGTTTGTAGGGCTCCTCGAAGGGAATGCCGTTCCAACGCTCCACGATCACGTTCGATGACGTGCCGATGCCGAACGCGAATCGGCCCGGAGCAGCGCTGGCGAGTGAGGCAACCGACTGCGCCAACAGGGCGGGGCCCCGGGTATAGGCGGGAACTATCGCTGTGCCAAGGCGCAGTTCGGGCGCCCATGCAGCCGCCAGGGCCAGCGGCGTGAAGGCATCCGCTGCGTCAGCTTCCGCCGACCAAACGTCGGTGTACCCCAGGTCCACCAACTCCCGGAACCACTCTCGATGATCCGCGAGTGGTACTCCGTCGAAGGGAATCGTGATCCCGTAGCGGTCCTGGAGGTTTGTCGCAGCGGCCATGGAGTCAATCTAGCCAGCGAGTCCGGGTCAGTCCCGCTGTTCTCGAATCAGTGCCGACTGCGAGGCAGTGGCCATCAGCACACCGCTCTCGGACCACAGGTACACGGTTCCGTGCCCGAAACCGTTGGCAATGCCTTCCATGCGCACGTCCACCAGCACCCATTCGGTTTCCGCCAGTCTGACTACCCGCAGTGTGTTGTCGAGGCTGTTGGACGGATACCAAACCCCTTGGGACTGTGAGATTCCAAACGGCACGTAGTCGCCGAGAATCGCCAGCGTGGCGGCAGATGTCATCAGGTTCGGCGCCCGAACCCACAAGGCGGATTGCCCATCCTTGACAGGATTCCCCTCGAGGTCGTCCCAGAACTGACCTTTGGCCAGACGCATGTCCAATCGGGTCATGATCGAGGCTTGGTCACCGACACGAGGCGGTCGAGACGGTGCGTCCTGCGGCTTTGGGACATCCGGGGGATGCACCCACTGACCCGACACATCGATGTCCCGGAATCCAAGCGCCGCGTTGACAGTGAGGATCTCGCGCTCACCCACATGGGCCACCACTCGAGCCTGAGTGGTTTTGTGGCCGGAAACCGCCACGATTACATCAAAGTCGACGACCTCGTCGACCATCGCAAACGACAGGTACTGCGCTGTGGCCCAGACAACTGGCCGGGCGGTGGAGCCTTCGAGCGCCGCCACAGCCGCTCCCAGACCACAACCACCGAACATGAACCGATTCTGCGTGGATATTCCCTCGGTGACCGGCAAGAACCAACGATTCGGGTTGTGAGTGCCTTGCAGCCCGAGCCATTCGCCAGCGTCCATGGCGATGCAGGCTAGTTGTCGGCCCGAGTGACGGCGCGAAACCGCTGGTGAGATATACATCCACTGGAGAGGGGACATTGTCACACCCCTGGTTCAGAGTTATTCACATGAACACGCAGCTCACACTCATCACAGCAGGCACCGAATCCGCCGCCCAGAACATCCCCACCGGAGGGGATGAGGCTCCCAAAGGTGGCGACGAGATGCAGGCACGTCGGCGGAATGCCGTGGCCGCCCGGAATTCCGCACGGGCAGAGCGCGATCGCATGGCTTCGGCAGAAGCAGCCCGCCGCCAGCAGCGCAACAAGAAGCTGCTGGCTGAACTGGCGGAGGTCCGGCGGAGGAACCGGGTGACTGTCTCCGTGCCGAAGAAACGCCCGGCGGCCTGAGCGCCGGTTACCCATACAGCCGGATGATTCGTAGGATTCGCCGATGACCGAGACAGTGATCATCGATGCCACCGGGGTCACAAGGGCCCTGATCACCATGTTCCGTGGTGGTGGCTCGGGCACCCGCACCCTCATCGACGGAATCTGAGCAGTGACGACACCCAGCGAGTGCATGCCACGCGGCAACCCGGGTGCCGACACCAACTGTCAGCCCGCGAATGGTTCCTATTCCCGACTCGTTGTACCGGCGAGACCGGATGTGTCGGCAAGAGCCTCGCGATCAGTGGGGAAGATGATCATGTTGATCATCGTGAGCATCATGGCGGTCGGGTGTACATCCGAATCCGATCAGCCCGCCAACGGTGCCGCCGACAATGCTTCCGGAGACGCTGTTGACACCGTCCAAGCCCCATCGGTCGACTCTGGAACCGCGGAACTCGGCGAGCCCAACGCTGAGGTCGCACGGGTGGTTGACGGAGACACGATCGTGGCGATGATCGACGGCGCCGAGGAGCGGATCCGTTTCATCGGCATCGACACTCCCGAAAGCGTGAAGCCCAACTCGCCCGTGGAGTGTTTCGGGAAGGAAGCATCAGCGCACCTCGCTGAGTACCTTCCACCGGGCACACCGCTGGTGCTCGTGCGCGACGTGGAGGCCCGCGATCGCTACGACCGGCTCCTCGCCTACGTCTACCGGGCAACCGATGGCTTGTTCGTGAATCTGCAAATGGCGCTCGACGGCTACGCGCAACCGGCTACATACCCACCAAACGTGGCTCACACAGATGAGTTCCTGGCCGCATCGCGAAAGGCCAGAGAAGCGGGATCGGGCCTCTGGTCGGCTTGTGAAGGCGAATAGTCATCCAGAGCCTTGAAGGTCGCGCAATTGCCGCCAGGCAACGAGTTCCACGCCGGATCGGCGCAGGGCTTCCTTGACCTCCGAACCGTTGACCAGAAGCTCATGGTGTTCAACCCGGGTTGACCAATCGTTGGCAAGGGAGCGAAGTTCGCAATGATCGGTGGCCGGAAGAAAGGCGATCTCGGTAACCCCGGGCTGCAGATCCGTCACGACCCGTTCCACTGAGGCTGCATCGCTCAACCGGCTTGCCTGAATGAAGTGATCTGGAGAAACGACGCCTTCGGACAGAGCCAGTTCCCGGAACGGGAAACCGGTGGCCTGCTCCTGATCCTTCTCCGGCAGGCGAATCGGCAGACCAAAGGTGACCGACAGGTCCAGGTAAATGTCGAAGAATTCCGGGCGGAACTGAAGCACCCCCATGTGAGAATCGAGATGGGTCACATCGAATCCCCAGAGAATCGCACGCTCCACCTGGGCTCTGAGCTCACGCCGGGACTCATCGAGGTCGGCATGATCCCAGCAATCCAGGACCGTCCTCGGGAAACCCCCATCGCCGCCCAGCAGCGATGGGGCCTGGGTGATGGGTCCCCACCGGTAATGCTCGAATTCGGCGGTGAGGGTCAGATGGACTCCCACGTCCTCACCGCGGAAACGAGCGGCTGCCTCCTTCGCCCACGGACACGGAACCATGAGGGACGCCGACGTGGCGAGGCCATCGCGCAGCGCCGAGTAGGTCCCCTCATTCGCCGAATGGCACATACCCAGGTCATCAGCGTTCACAACCAGCAGACGGGCATCATCACGATGGCCAAGGCGTTGGGCGATGGTCGGCTCGGAACCCATGCGATCAGCGTCCCGGAATCCCTGCAAACAGGTCTTCCTCGGGCTCCGGGGAGTCAACCAGCGACCGGGCGAGAATGTAGTCATCCCAAGGATGTAGGTCCCGTGCCACATCGGTGGGCAGCCCGAACCAGAACGTAGATGCGGGATCCACCTGTGTCGCATGGGCCCTGAGGGCATCCTCACGCACTTCGTACCAATCGGCGATGGGAACCAGCGTGGTCACCCGATCCTCTTGCGAAGTGTCCTTCATACGCTCAACCCAGTCACCGCCGAAGGGTGACTCCAGACCCAACTCCAGGAACTTCTCGTGCGCCGACAGCATTCGGCTGCGGGACCACACCGTGTAATAGAGCTTCAAAGGCTGAAACGCATCACCCAGTTCAGGATGCCAGTCGGGATCACCGGCTTTTTCGAACGCGGGCACGGAAATATCGTGCACCCGCAGATGGTCAGGGTGGGCGTAGTGCCTCTGATCATCGCCGTAGGTGACGATCACCTGCGGGCGGTCCCTGCGTATCAGCTTCACCAGACGACCGGTTGACTCCTCCAGATCGGCATTCCAGAAGTTGTCCCCGCGAGCGTTGGTTTCCGAGTCCGGCATCCCGGAATCGTGATAGCCCAGCATTTCGACCTTGTCGTAACCAATGATCGAGGTTGCCGTCTCCAGCTCCGCCGTACGCACCGCCGTGAGGTTTTCGGTGATTTCCGGGCGGTCCATTGCCGGATTCAGAACTTCACCTGCCTCCCCTCCCGTGCAGCAAACGAGCGTGGATGGAATACCCTCGGACGCGTACTTGGCCACCGTTGCGGCTCCCTTTGAGGCCTCATCGTCGGGATGGGCATGAATCGTCATCAGACGCAGGCTCGAATTCATCAGGACCAAGCTAACGCGCGCCATCTCGCGCACCATGCACGGATCGGACGGCCATCAAATCGCGCGAAGAGTCGCCTCATGCGCCGACTAGTTTGGATCCCATGGATTCGGGACAAATGGCCGTGGCATTCCTCGTTCTCGCTCTGATCCTCTCTGCCGCCGAGATCGCCGCCCCGGGATTGGTCCTGCTGCCGTTCGGGTTGGGTGCGGGCGTTGCGGCCGTGGCCGGGTTCCTCGGAGCCGATCCGCTGTTCCAGATGGCCATTTTCGTGATCGCTTCAGGAGGATTCTTCTTCGCACTCAGGCCGATCGGTAAACGCCTGAATGAGTCGACTTCCGACAAAGGAGTCGGCGTGAAAAGACTCGACGGGGCCGCCGGGGTCGTCCTCGAAGGAATCGGGGCGAGGGACTCGGGGATGGTCCGAATCGACCGCGAGGAATGGCGCGCCGATTCGGCGCACAACACCGCGATCGCTGCGGGAGCCAACGTGATTGTTGTCGAGGTGCGGGGAACACGGGTGATCGTGGAACCGTCCGGATTCCTGCCAACCCAACCGCCAACCTCGCCACCCCTCGGAGGGGAAAAATGAATGTCATAGCAATAGTTGTCATCGTCTTCATTGTCCTGTTCATGCTCATGGTGGTGGGCGCGAGCGTGAGGATTGTGCGCCCATACCAGAGGGGCATCGTTGAACAGTTGGGCAAATACAAGGACACCATGGAGCCGGGCCTCTACCTGATCATTCCCTTCGTGCAGTCCATGCAGCTCGTGGACATGCGCGAGCAAGTGGTCGATGTGCCCCCACAGGAGGTGATCACCTCCGACAATGTGGTGGTCGCCGTGGACGCGGTGATCTACTACGAACCCACGGATCCCCAGCGACTGGTCTACAACGTCGCCCACTTCATAGTGGCGGTCACCAAACTGGCTCAGACCAACCTTCGAAACGTCATCGGCGATCTCACCCTCGATGAAGCTCTCACCAGCCGGGACAGGCTCAACATAGAGCTACGCGAGATCCTTGACGATGCAACCGACAAATGGGGTGTACGGGTCGTTCGTGTTGAAATCCAGCGCATCGATCCGCCGCCGGACGTCACGTCCGCCATGCACGAGCAGATGAAGGCCGAACGAACCCGCCGGGCACAGGTCACCTCTGCCGACGGCTTCCGCGAGGCTGCAGTGATGAAGGCCGACGGCGAAAAGCAGGCCACGATCCTCACCTCGGAGGGTGTCAAACAACGCCAGATCCTCGAAGCACAGGGCCGCGCCGACGCAGTGCGCGCGCTGGCTGATGCCGAGCGGTATCGCTTCGAAACTGTGGCCTCCGGCGAGTCGGCAGCCATTCGCAGCGTCTACTCGGCAATCCACGACGGCGAGCCCACCAATGACCTCATCGCAATCAAGTATCTGGAGACCCTGGCTGCTGTCGCCGACGGACAGGCCACGAAGATCTACCTGCCGATGGAAGCCGGCGCGATGTCGGGAGCGCTGGCCGGAGTCGCCGAGTTGTTCAAAGGTGCCGGGGACCCGCCACAAGGCAAGCCTCACAAAGCGGAGGCGGATGAAGCTCTCATTCCCCCCGACTTTGCGAACGTTGCTTCCAAGGCCCCCGAAATGAGCGACGATCCGGAAACCGACATCCGCCGAACGCGCGAGGCCATCGACGAACTGGTCTCCGGCGCTGAACCGGGCTGGTACCCAGATCCCGAAACACCCTCCAAAATGCGCTGGTGGGATGGAGAGTCCTGGGCCGAGCGCAGCTGACCCTTCGGCTCAGTCAGTAGCAGAGTCCCCGAGTCAGCCAGTCCCTGTCTGCAAAGGCCTCAGCTCAACTTCGCCCGTGGGATCATCCTCATCGGCGCTCATCCACCAACCACACAACTCGGCGAGTCTGTGACTGCCCTCCTGCGGTCCGGTGGCGATGAGTTCATCACCGGTCTGAAGAGTCACGTAACCCCGCGGTCTATACAGGTAGCGGTTGTCGCGTCTGATTGCCAGCACCTTGAAGCCCGGCTCGATGTTGAGCTGGAGGTCAGCCAGGCGAGCACCCTCGGCGGCTGATCTGGCCCCCACGGGAACCTTCGCCGAGATCACGTCGGCTTCACCCAGCGCAACCTTCACGATCGGATTCAGTTCGTAGTCGTCGGCAATCAACCAAACCATCTGATTCGCCTGGTTACCCAGTTCTTCAGCAGCCGAGGCCAATTGGAGAAGTCCCCGCAGAGGCGACAGGTCGGTGTCCCTCTTGGCGGCCCGAAGAACCCAGAGCTGAAGATGGTCCTTCATCTCGTCCAGCCGCTCAGCAAGATGCCTGACCTCGGCCGCCAAACCTGTGTCACGCAGGGCCAGCGCTGAGTATGCAAGACCCACCGCAGCTTCGGAGATGTTCTTCATTTCAACGAGTACGTCGACTGCGCGGTCCAGGTCGCTGAGGTGTCCCACCGGTTGTGAAGGTGGAACCCAGGGTGGGGCCGCTGCCAACTCATGCAGCCGGCTGATGCCTTCCGGCGAGCCGCGGAGGAAGAGCACATCGCCGGGGACCACAATCAGGTCTCCATCCACGTCTTCGATCATCCACGACTGCTCACGGCGAACTGCCACCACCCGCATCCCACACTGCACCGGGATCTGGAGGTCCCGCAGTGGACGATGGGCCATGTGTGAACCCTCGCGAATCCACACCCGGTGTGAAATCTCTTCTGCGTTGGCGATGTCAGCGAGCAGCTCTGGTGGGATACCCAGCTTGTGGGTGACCAGTCGGGCAATTCCCATCGACGCGTTCCCGATCGCCTCGATCGCGGAAATGACTTGCATCACCGATGCCATGCCTTCAGCCTCGGCGGGGCGCCTCACGGCCATGATCCCGACTTCGCGCATGTCCTGGACCAGATCGTTCATGCGTTGTTCGAGGTGCCCGACTTCGGTGGCCATGCCGGGATCGTCGAAATAGACCGCGGCATACGCAAGGTCGACCATGATCTCCGAGGAGTCCTTCGCCTCGGCAAGCATGGCCCTCAGACTCCGAGGTCGTTCATCCATCAAGGCTGTCCATTGCCCTCATCAGCATAGGGCCAAAGGTGCGATCCGGGTCGCACACCCCGCAGGAATGACCTGGTCGGGGTCAGATTCTGTCTTTGCCGGGTCGGGGGTGGTTTCCCGGGTGGACCGCGGGTGACACAGGAGAGCAAGTAGATTGGAAGCGCTTATGTCACGCAATCCGATTCTCACCGACAACGCCTTCGACCCGTCCGGTTTTGGCGGAACGCAGACCCAGCAGCGTCAATCACCGGCCGAGGAGTGGCAGCGCGCCCAAGGCATGAGCTCCCAAGGCACTGCGGCGTCAGACGCCCGTCTGCAGCAGCCACGAAATGCCGGGCCAGTCGTCACCGATGGCCGCACCATGAGCTTGGGTGGTGTTGCCGGAGCCACCTTCTTGTTCCTGATGTTCATCCTGGCCGGCGGGGTGTTCGGCTGGCAGGCGGTTACGGAAACCCCGATTCCCCTTGCCCTGCAGGAACCCGATGGTCCTGATGCCACTGCCGCCATGGACAATCCCGGCCTGTTCTTTGTTGCCTTGTTCGTGGCACTCGGGTTTGCCATCCTGACGGCATTCAAACCGAAGTTGGCCCGTTTCACCGGCGTCGCCTACGGCCTCACCGAAGGTTACGTGTTGGGCGCCATTTCCCATCTCTACGACGCCGAGTTCAACGGCATCGTGGTTCAGGCCATTCTCGGAACCCTTGGCGTGTTCCTGGCCATGCTGACGTTGTTCGGGCTGCGAATCCTCAGGGTTACCCCACGCATGGCCAAGGGAATCATCGGAGCCACATTCGGGATCTTCATCCTCTATGCGCTGGGCTGGCTCCTGTCGATCTTTGGCCTCGACATGCGCTTCATGTACGACTCGAGTCCCCTTGGCATTCTGATCAGCCTCGTAATCGTGGGCGTTGCCGCTTTCAACCTTCTTCTCGACTTCGAGTTCATCGAACAGGGAACCAAGGCAGGATTGCCCGCATACATGGACTGGTACGCGGCTTTTGGACTTCTGGTCACACTTGTGTGGCTCTACATCGAAATGCTGCGACTGTTCTCACGCCTGCGACAGTGACCTGACCGCGATCCTCGCCGGCCGGTTACGGAGCTTGCTGATCACGACCAGGCATCAGCCGTTGAGGTCATGGTGTACACCTACGTCTGGGCCTTGCCGATCCGACTGACGCACCGCAACGGCCGTTCACGTCGCCATGACCCATTGGACCATGGCCCATTGGTCGGCTATCTCCCGTTGGTCGACCAGTGCCAGGGTTCTGACGGCAGATTGTAGAATCCGTAACTGCTCGCATTGGCAGCCAACCACTGGTAGCCGGCACTCGAGCGACTCTTGATCAAGCCGCCGCCATAGTTGAAGTCGATTGCCCTACCGCGTTCGTGCATCGACCTGCCGGGAGGAGCAGTCGGAGGAGTGCACTGGGATGCAGGCTTCTGGAAAATCTCGTAGTACGTGGGTCCGCAGTGTGCTGCACGTAGTTCCTTCTGGAATTCGGGATCCCTGTATCCGCCTCCCGAGAGGTACACGCCGCTGGCTGATGCCGCATTGAGGAGCCTGCGCAACTGCGATGCGATCGACTTGTGCACCCATATCCCACCGACGCTTTGCACGTCGTACCAGGTCACCATCCCAGCGGAACTGGATCCACCACCCGAACTTCCACCCGATCCGGTGGACTTGGGTGGGCTCGTGGTCTTCGGAGCACTCGTGGTCTTCGGAGCGCTCGTGGTCTTTGGCGAACTGGACTTCGGTGCGCTCGTGGTCTTCGGCGCGCTGCTGGTAGCCGGTGCGGAGGATCCAGCCGACTGACCACCGCCGGCCGTTGTGGCGGATTGGCTCGAGGAATCGCTCTTGCCGGCCGCAGCATTCTTGATCTCGGCCGCGGCTTCGAGTTCTTCGCGAGCCAGTTTGTCGGCGGCTTCCCGATCAACGGAGCGCAAAGCATCTGCTTCGGCCAGAGCGGCGGCGAGCCGGCTGTCGACACCTGCAAGGACCGAACGTTGTTCGGCCACGATGTCATCGAGGGCGGCCAGCTCCGCCTCGACCGACGTACTTTGCTTCTCTGCCGCCGCCAACAAGCGATCCGATGTCAGGCTGCGCTGGTCTGCGATCCTCGTCAGTGCCTTGAGTTGGTCGACCACGCTCTCCTGTTCGTCAGCCACCACGGTGAGAAGATCGTGGGCTCTGGAAATCTTGGCTGCGCCCTTGATGTTCAGCAGCGCAATGTTGTTCTCCGCCGGCGGATTCATGAAAGCCCGGGCCGCATATTCGCGGACCTTTTCCTCGCCGTCTTGCACATCGATGGCAGCTTTGGCCAACAACAACTCCGAAGCTAGAGCCCGATTCCTCGCAGCTTCCATGGCCACCACACTGAGCGCCCACTTGTCCCACTGGCCCTGACGCTGGGTTTCGAGCTCCGCGAGTTTGGACTTGATGGCGTTTCGGTCGGTGCGCAGGGAAGCCGCTCTGCCCTGGGCCGCAACGGTGTCATCGGAGAGGTCGATGTCGCCACCTGCGGACCTGCCGGCGCGCGCAGTAGCAGCCGGAAGTACGAGTGATGCAATAACAACGAGCGCGATGAACGCTCGAGCCCCAGCCTGCTTAATGGTGCAGGACAAAACCAAGACCGTCATTCTCACAACATTTCGACCCACATTGCAAGGGGTCGAGGGCATGTAACAAAGATTTCTTGGTCAGAAACCCCAAATTGCCCATAAATTGCAGGGTTTCTGGGGCATCCATCCGCTATCTACGAGCATTTGGCCGGGAATCGAAGAATCCGAGGTCCCGACTGCCCGCGGCCTTGCTGACCCGAGACCATGAAGACCCGAGACCATGAAAAACGGTTGAGACTGCCTCATCGAAAGTCACGAGAAACCGTTATCCCGGATACTTCCAGCCGCTCGAGTTTTTCGGCGACAAGGTTCACCACACCATCCACGCTGCGCTCGAGTTTCCCTCGCACCATCAAAGCAGGAGCACTGTTGGCGATCTTGTGATGCCTCTGCCAACACCCGACAGAACAAACCACGTTGACCAAGCCGGTTTCGTCCTCGAGGCTCATGAAGGTCACTCCCCCAGCCGTGGCCGGCCGTTGACGATGGGTAACCACGCCACCAACAAGAACCTTGGAGCCGTCGACCTGATCCACCAGATCGGTGGCACAGAGGGCTCCCAGACGGTCAAGTTCCAACCTGAGGAACTTGGTGGGATGACCATTCGGAGCTACTCCGGTGGCCCACAAGTCAGCCACCGCAACTTCTGATTCATCCATGTTGGGCAACTTGGGAGCATCCATGCCTTGCAGCATCCCGGGCAATCTTCCGGGTCGGGACTCAGCAGCTGCACCAGCTGCCCATAGAGCCTCCCGCCGACCCAGAGCAGACCCATCCTCTCCTCTGAATGAACTCAAGGCTCCTGCTGTTGCCAACGCTTCGAGCTGTGCCCGATCCAGCCCCACTCGCCGCGCCAACTCATCGGGTCCTCCATATGGAGCATTGATCACGATCTCCCTGGCCAGGTCTTCGCTGATCCCTCGAACCGAGGAGAGCCCCAGCCGCACTGCCGGACCGCCCCAACCCCAAGTCCGGGGATCGGAATCGTCACGTACTCCTGATCCACCATCAAGCGCCGAACCTTTACCCTCCGAGCCATCATCACCGCCCTGCACTGCGGCTGGCACCTCCTCCAGACTGCAGCACCAATCAGATGTGCCCACCAGCGGAGTCCTGATCACCACGCCGTGGCGCCGGGCATCCTGGGAAAGCGATTGTGGGGAATAGAAACCCATCGGCTGAGCCTTCAGCAGGGCCGCACAAAAAGCCGCTGGATAGTGATACTTGAGCCAAGAGGAGGCGTAGACCAGATAGGCGAAGCTCACTGAGTGGGACTCCGGAAAACCGTAGTTGGCGAAGGCCGCCAGCTTCCCCCACAACGATTCGGCCACTTCGCCCACGATCCCGTTGTTGGCCAGCCCGCGATCGAACCTCTCCCTCATCGCTGACATGCGCCGAACGGAACGTTTGGATGCCATCGCCTGCCGTAGTTCGTCTGCCTCCGCAGGAGTGAAACCGGCAACGTCAATCGCCATCTGCATTAGCTGTTCCTGGAACAGCGGAATCCCAAGGGTCTTCTCGAGTGAGTTCTTGAGCAACGGATGTAGATATGTGATTGGTTCTTCACCCTTGCGGCGCCGAATGTAGGGATGCACCGAGCCACCCTGGATCGGACCGGGTCGGATCAGGGCTATCTCCACCACCAAGTCGTAGAAACACCGCGGTCGCAACCGGGGAAGAGTTGCCATCTGCGCTCTGGATTCGATCTGGAACACTCCGATGGTGTCAGCGCGACACAACATCTCGTAAACGGCATCTTCCTGGGGCAGGGTCGCGAGCTCCACTTCCACCCCGTGCTGCTCTGCAACGAAGTCGATCGCATAATGGATTGCAGAAAGCATCCCGAGGCCGAGCAGATCGAACTTCACCAAACCGGCGGCGGCACAGTCCTCCTTGTCCCACTGGAGCACCGAGCGGTTCTCCATACGCGCCCACTCAGTTGGACACACCTCCACCACTGGCCTGTCACAGAGAACCATTCCGCCCGAATGGATTCCCAGATGGCGCGGCAGATCTTCGAACCCGGATGCCAACTCCAACACAGCCGAGGGCACCTCGTGATCAGTTTCAGTCGACTCCCCGGGGGAACCTGAATCCCGACGTGCACCGTCGGAACCAGATTCTGGGGCCGAGGTGACTCCGCCCCAGTGACTCATCTTCTTTGACCAGGCATCTTGTTGGCCGGCAGCGAACCCCAGCGCCTTGGCAGCATCGCGGACTGCGGAACGACCCCGATAGGTAATGACGTTGGCGACTTGGGCGGCGTGGCTGCGGCCGTGTTTTTCATAGACGTACTGAATGACCTCTTCTCGGCGATCGGACTCGATGTCGATGTCGATGTCGGGCGGACCATCACGCTCGGGAGACATGAAACGTTCGAAGAGGAGACCCAGCCCAACCGCATCCGCGGCAGTTATCCCCAACGCGTAACAAACTGCCGAGTTGGCCGCGGACCCACGACCCTGACAAAGGATGTTGTTACCTCGACAGAACTCCACCAGATCCCACACGATCAAGAAATATCCGGGGAACCCCAGCGAACAGATGAGATCTAGTTCGTGATCAATCTGTGCCCATGCCCCATGAACGGTTTCGGCGTGGCGCTGTCCATAACGACGGATGGCTCCCTCTTCGGTGATCTTCCGCAGAAACTCCGCTTCGGTCAGCTGATTGCCCAGCGAGTCACTCCCACAGGGATATGGAGGCAACGACGGAGCAACGAGGGAGAGATCAAATGCACAGGCCGCTCCAAGCTCAGCAGCGGCGGACACCACACCGGGGTAACGCAGGAATCGCCGGTGTTGTTCAGAACCTGAACGCAGATGGGCTGTCCCCCCACCGGGAAGCCAGCCGTCGAGTTCATCGAGACTGCGACGCGAACGCACCGCGGCCATGGCGGTGGCAAGCGGTCGCTGAGCCGGTGTTGCGTAATGAACGTTGTTGGTGGCCACGGGCTGGACACCTGCCTTGACCGCCATCGCAGCCAACACGTCGTTGCGGGCAGTGTCGAGCGGATCCCCGTGATCCCAAAGTTCAACAAAGGTGTTCTCGGCTCCGAATGCTGCAACCAGCGACCGCAACTCACGTTCGGCGGCCGCCGGCCCTTCATCATGGAGAGCGGCCGGAACAGTTCCTTTTCGACATGAAGTGAGAACAGCCCAATGACCACGGGCTCGGCCCGATGCGGCTTCTGCGACATCGGCAAAACTCAGCTTGGGTTTACCTTTCTCCCCCGCCATCTGGGCCTTGGACAGAAGGGTTGAAAGACGGCCATACCCGGTGGTGTCACGAGCGAGGATCAGAAGGTGCCGACCATCTGGATCAGCGGGACCCGGCCTTGGGTGTTTGGCATTGACTGTCACCTCTGCACCAAACACTGACGGCAACCCGAGAGTTCGCGCAGCAGAGGAGAACCTCACCACACCGTAGAAACCGTGGTGATCGGTGATGGCCAGCGCGTCCAGGCCGAGCCTGGCTGCCTCTTCTGCCAAGTCCTCCGGTGAAGATGCCCCATCCAGAAACGAAAAGGCAGAATGACAGTGGAGTTCGGCATAACGGTGCTCGGATCCCACCCTTGTGCGGATGTTCCAGTCGCTGGGTGGTTCATAGGGTTCACGATGATGGGACCACGCTGGGCTGTCTCCGCCGTCTCCGCCAAGGGTGCGCTCCGGCGACTTGGAATCCGCAACACGATCTGAGAGCAACTCCTCGATCTCTGACCAGGGCACCCCCGGATTGTTGAATCCCATACCTTGACCATATCGAACACTTGTTCGGTTGTCGCATGGAATCTCCATCGGCGCGGCGGCTGTAGGGTCCAAGCCCATGAGCACGAACGACCAGGTTGACAACGACGACCTCACCGCCGCCACGGTGCGCTGGGATCTGGAGGGATTGATCGAAGACACCACGGTTGATGCCCTGATCCGCTCCGCTGACACAATCGCCGGTGAGCTGGAGAAAGCTCGCGGAACCATCGGTTCGTTGACCGCATCCGAGCTGGCGGACCTCATGAGATCCAGCGCCGAACTCGAAGAGATCCTGAGTCGGGCCGGTCACTACGTGATGCTGCACTTCTCGGAGAACACCGCTGATCCACACAACGGTGCCCAGATGATGCATGTCCAGGAACGCTCCACCGAGATCGCCAGCAAACTCATCTTTGTGGAGCTGGAATGGGCGGCTCTGCCGGATGACCGGGTTGAAGAACTTCTCTCGGATCCCGCACTCGACTTCTGCGCACATCACCTGCGCAACATGCGCCGCTACCGCGATCACCTGCTCTCCGAACCGGAGGAGAAGGTGATCACCGACAAGTCCATGAGCGGAGCATCCGCGTGGGTCCGACTGTTCGATGAACTGACGTCGGCAATCACGGTGACCATCGGCGAAGACGCTGCCATTGCAGCACTCGCTGCAGACGGTGAGGTGGAGGTTGGCCTGGAAACCGGTCTCTCGCTCCTCCAGCATCCGGATCGTTCGATCAGGCAGGCCGCAGCCGCAGCGGTCACCGAAGGCCTCGAGCCAGGTCTGCGGACACGTGCCTACGTGTTCAACACACTTCTGCTCGACAAGTCGATCGACGACCGAATGCGCAGCTATCCCTCATGGATCTCCTCGCGGAACCTCTCCAACGAAGCAACGGATATCTCCGTTCAGGCGCTCATCGATGCCGTGGTGGATCGATACGACATTCCCCAGCGCTGGTACAAGGCCAAGGCTCAGGTCCTCGGACTGGAAAAGCTCGCCGACTACGACCGCATGGCTTCGGTGGCCGATGACGAATCCACCATCGGCTGGACCGAAGCCAAGCAAGTGGTCCTGGACGCCTACAACAGCTTCTCGCCGGAGATGGCCGACATCGCCCGCAGGTTCTTCGACGAAAACTGGATCGACGCACCCGTGGCCGATGGAAAACGTCCCGGCGCTTTCTGTGCATACACGGTTCCCTCCCATCACCCGTATGTGTTTCTCAACTGGACCAGCCGCAACCGCGATGTGCTCACCCTGGCTCACGAACTCGGCCACGGACTCCACGCCTACCTGAGTCGCCCCCAAGGTGTGTTCCATCAGTCCACTCCCCTGACTCTCGCCGAAACCGCCTCGGTGTTCGGAGAGGCTGTCACCAACGCCGCTCTTCTCGAACAGTTGAGTGATCCGGGCGAGCGGTTCGCCCTTCTCGGATCCACCCTCGAGGACTCCATCGCCACGGTGTTCCGTCAGGTTGCCATGAACCGATTCGAGGATTCGGTACACAACGCTCGCCGCAGCGAAGGTGAGCTCTCGGTGGATCACTTCGGAGACCTGTGGGAAGCCTCCCAGGCAGTCATGCTTGGTGATTCAGTTGAACTCACCGAGGGTTACCGAAGCTGGTGGAGCTACGTCCCGCACTTCATGGGCACACCTGGGTATGTGTATGCCTACGCATACGGTCAACTACTCGCTCTGTCGGTGTACGCCCGGTACCGCGAACGCGGGCAGTCATTCGTTCCGTCATATCTTGAACTGCTCGGCGCCGGTGGATCCATGCCACCGGAGGAACTTGCCGGCATCGTGGACTGCGATCTGACCGATTCCGCTTTCTGGAGCGCGGGTCTCGACATCGTGGAAGAACAACTGGATGCGGCGCTGCAGGCCGGGCGTGCTGCAGGCCGTATCCCCGGCTGAGCGCCGAACCGTCACCACGACCCTGGCCGGAACCCCGGTCAATCAGGCAGATTCGCCACCCGGATCGCCCTCGACGCGTCCGTGCCGAGAAGATGTCATGCCATCAGACTTCCCGGCCGCTGCTTCCCCAGCACTGTCTTGCGCAGCCGCTGCTTCCCGAGCCGTCGGCTCCGAAGCGACATCCACCTCCGCGATGTCGGTGTCTAGCTTGATGCCCCAGCCCGCGGACGGCAGCGATACAACGAAACAGGCTCCGCCTCCGCCGACGTCCTCCACATGGATCCGACCGCCGTGGCTTTCGGCGAGCCGCCGTGACAACGCCAATCCCAGCCCGGCGCCTCCACCATCGCGCGAACGCCCTTCCTCAAGTCGGGCGAAGCGGCCAAAGATTCGTTCACGGTCGGCCACCTCCACACCTTCGCCGTCGTCGCCAACCCGAATGACAACCCACGGCCCGTTGTCACGGACGGACAGGGTGACCTTGGAAGACGCATGGCGCACCGCATTGTCCACCAGGTTCCGGACCACAGAAGTCAACTCGCCCACATTGCCCCACACACGTCCAGCCGAAACAGCCGACGTATCGAATTGGACCGATCCCACCCGCAATGCCTGAGCCATCACAATGTCCTCCACATCCACCTCGGTTCGCGGGCCGAGCCTGCCTTCCTCCAATCGGGCCATCGCCAGAAGATTGGCCACGAGATGATCCAGGCGCTCATCCTCGTTGAGCACGATCTTGGCGACCTCCACCCAGTCCACATCATCGGGATACCGCAGCGCAGTCTCGAGTTGGGCCCGAATGGTCGCCACCGGGGATCGCAGTTCGTGGCTGGCATCGGAAACAAATTGGCGTTGGGCAACCGACGCTCCCTGCAGCCGGTCCAGCATGTCGTTCATGGTCTCGGCCAGCTCGGCGATCTCATCGCCACTGTCCGGCACAGTTACGCGCGCGTCGATCGTGGTGGCGCTCAGTTCGCGAACCCGTCGGGTCATCGAGGCCACCGGGGCGAGAGTCCGGCCGGCGATCACCCACGTCATCACCCCTGCGGACAGAACCAGTAAGGGAATGCCGAGGAACAAAGCACCGGTGAGCGCTCGCACCGAGTCCTCCACCGCACCTCGAGAAGACACGGCATGCAATACGAGTGGACCCACGTTGCTTTCGAGCGGACGGGTGACTTCCACATAGTCATCAGCTGGGAGACTCGATCGACCGAAGAGCATGATCCGGCCGTCGTCGTCCACGATGCCCGTAACACCGAGGCCGTCAACTCCGGCGCCATCTATGTAGAAGTGAGTTGTGGACAAGAGCTCATCCATGCCGGACCCAGAACTTTCACCCCGGGAAAGCTGTCTCTCCAGATCGCTTTGTGAAAGCAGTAGTTCGCTGGGAAGTCTGCCCTCACCGAGGGACGCCTCCATGTCTATCAATACCTGCTCATTACGCGCCCGGAGGTCTCCCACGAGTGTTGCCTCGACCCATTTCACGAGGAGCAGGGCGCCGGCACTGAGCGCCAGACCGACCACGATCACAACCGTGAGAGTGAGCCTCCAGCGGACCGACTTGGGAAATCGACCGGAGAACCGACGTCCATTGGCCTGAGAGGATTCAACCTGAGCGCCGTTGGTGCCCTGGCTACCTGAGGTGATGGACTCGACGCTGCCGGTATCACCTTCATCCAGTGGCGCCGAACCCTTGGTGAGGTCAACCATCAGGCGGTTCACCGACCTTGTAGCCGACACCGCGGACCGTATCGATCAGGGCGCGGTCGAACGGGTCATCGATCTTGCGGCGCAAATAGCCAACGTAGACCTCGACCACGTTGGGATCTCCGTCGAAGTTCTCACCCCAGACCTTTTCCAGCAGTTCCTTCTTGGCTACGACCTGACCGGGGTGCCGCATGAGAACCTCGAGCAACTCGTACTCCCTGGGTGTGAGGCGTATATCGACATCTCCGCGGTGGCACGTTCGGGGAAGCGGCTCCAGCACCAGATCCTCGATCATGATTGGCTGGGCCCGTCCGTCGGCGGAGCGTCGCAACAAAGCGTTGATCCTGGCCTCCAACACGACCTCATTGAATGGTTTGGAGAGGAAGTCGTCTGCGCCGGTGTCGAGCGCCTCGGCCTCGTCGTACTCTCCGGATTTTGCGGTCAGCATCAGGATTGGTGTGGTGACACCTTCGCTGCGCAGCGCACGGCAGACCTTGTAGCCATTCATTCCCGGCAACATGATGTCGAGGATGATCAGGTTGAACTCCTCTGACCGGCCGCGCTCCAGCCCTGAGAGTCCGTCGTTGACGATCTCCACCCCGTAACCGATTCCCCTGAGCCCGCGGGCTACACCCTCGGCCAGCGGCACTTCATCCTCAACCATCAAGATGTTGGCCGTGAGGCCAGGATCACCGGAGGCTCCGCCTCCCTGGGTGTTTTCGGAAGTTTCTTCGGGTTCTGATGACACTGGACCCTCCTATGGTCAGGGTTCAGTTTCTCAGGTCTCGGCATCGTTGGTGGGATTCATCATTTCGAGCCTGTGGACCCGCTCAATCGTAGGAGGCTTCGAGACGCCAATCACCCGACTCCAGGGTCAACAGATGCGCGGCTTCAATGCCCGGCTCGCCAACATTGTTGGCCAGTACCACTTGAATCCGCGCCCGTCGACGGTGGGCTTCAGGATCCCACCATCGTTCCTCGGTGCACCAGGGTCCGGCCCATGACTTCACCTCATTCCAGTTGCGTCCATCCAGACTCACCTTCTCCGGGGCGGCTGTGATCTGACCTCTGCCATCCACTCCAACACGTCCATCCGCTGAATCCAGCACCTCCACCGATACCGGCACCGGCCAAACGATCGCCGGCGCCGGTGGTGGCAGGGATCCCGGCCACGGTGTGTCATCGCGCCCAACTCTGGCATCCAGCTCAACGGTCTCGAGAGGGACTGGCCTGTAGCGCTCGGCCGGCGATCTACCTCCCTGCCACTCGGGGACAACCACAGCAGAGTGACCCAGCATTGCCTGCACTCTGGCGAGTGCCTTCATCGCCCTTTCCCTGTTTTCGGTTCTTTCACCCCAGAAACCGAGTTGACGGCCGTTGTCAGGCACCACTTGGTCCGGGATGAGCAAAATACGGCTGACTCCCCCATGGGTACGCGAAACCGTGCGTCCACTGGATAACCAGCCATCAAGTTGCCAGCGAGCCCTTTGTGCAATGGCCGTGGGCGAAAGAGTTCCCTCGTCCCTCCACAATCTCTCGATCCGATCACCCAATTCGGTTTCGGCCACCACCAGAATCCGTGTACATGCCAAACCCCGGGAGGAAAGATCCTCGTGCAGTTCATCGGCCAGCATCTTGGCCATGAACGCCGCACGATCGACCTCGTCGGCCGGCGGATCAAGTTCGGAAGACACTGAGAAATTTTCCGGAATGTCTCCCAGAACCATCCGATCGTGTTCGGCGCCTCTGGCGAAATCATGTGCTGATCGTCCGAGTGGCCCGAATCGGGCAAGTACATCGGTTGGTTCCAGCGCGGCGAAACGCCCAAGGTTCTTCAATCCCAGTCGACGCAGGATGTCCACCAAGTCCCTCAACTCGGATGTTTTCCCCCAGCCCATTCCACCGGCGGATATCCGGCTGGTGGGAAGAGGTGCCAGATGATGAGCTGTTTCGCAGCGGGGAAGGCACAACACTCCTCGAGCCCTCCTTGGTGATGCTGTGCGACCCACCGAGGAATATTCCCTCTCGGAACACGCCACCTCTTCAGCCACAACCGCCGCCGCTCGAGGCCCGTCGGCAATGGCAACACCGATTCCCATCAGATCTGCCGCATCACCGAAGTTTTCCTCCAGTGCCTCCAGAACTCTCCGGCGGACCACGTCGGCAAGCGGACGATCACCGCCGTGATACCTCGATGGCCCAAGGGATGGAACGCCACATCGACCCGGTTCGGTCACCTCCCAGCGCGGAGCCACATCTTCAAGGGCACCCATTATCGACTCGAAGACCCTGGCATCACGGGTCTCATCGTGTTCGACCACTTCAACCATCGGACAACGGGACTGTGCTTCCCGCTTGGTCGAGCCCACAACTATCCCTTCGGAACGAGCGAATGAATTGGCTGAGACCACTCGATTCGCCCGCAGAACAGCTACCGGAACGGACCAGGAAAGCCCTGTTGCAATGGCTGACCACTGAGCACAACAGATCCCCAGAGTTCTGATCACACGGGGATCACCCTGTGCGTCCAGATCGGGCCGGCCACCGGGATCAGGTCGACTCATGTTCAGCCAACCCGGTCCAAACCCGCGGGACCAACTACTGCAGGAACATCGGAGCGGTCCTGCACCAGAGGGGGATCGCTGACAAGGTGGGAGCCGGCAACTAATTGTGAGTTTGATTGTGAGTTTGATTGTGAGTTTGATTGTGAGTTCTTGATCCGGGACTTCATGATCCGACCTCTCGAATCGAAGTCGATCTCGAACACTCGTTGGCGATTCATGGATCCCCGCCCGTCAACAGCGACTTTCAATCTGCGTTCAGCAAGGTTTCCCCATCCGTTCCCCAAACCCCACCAATGACATTCCCGGATCTCGAGACGGATGTCCGAACCGTGCCAGCCGCGAGCCTTCGAAGAAGATGACCGGAACCCTGATGCTGCAACTGATCCCCAGCCATGTGGAATTGCCATGAGCACCGAACCCCGCTCACGAATCCTCGTTCGAAGACGGCGCAGATCGGCAGCGCCGGGGATCACCTCGGGTCCACACAGAACAAGGTCGAATGACTCAACAAGTGAAGCGACCACGGTTGGCCACTTCCTGGCTGGGCATCTCACCGCCGCAAGGTGCTGGAGATTCACCCCCAGATCTTCAGCAGCCTCCCAACCGATCTGTTCGAATCCGCCGACCTGCTCGAAACCGACCGTGGCCACCCACGATCCCGTTTTGGTGGCGCCCGCCAGCAAAGCCATGGCCAGGGTGGTGATCCCTGGCCCACCTCCAAGTTCGACCACTGAACCTCGTTGCAGGCCACCTGCGGGGAACAGGCCCTGGAGCTCCCCTAGCACCGGAAGACACCTCTCCACGGACAAACTCACCGGCTTGGTGTGTTCGACGATCGATCTCAGATCTGCCTTGTTGCCCTTGGTCTTGTTGCCCTTGGCAACAGCAGCCACCACCATTCACCAAGTATCGAACATCTGTTCGATTGTGGCAAGTTCCAATGCGATCACCGTCCAACGCGCACCGGATCACTCCTCGTCGGTTGCGAAGTCCTCAGGTGACGGCACGGGAACACCCGGGCGGTAATAGGTGTACAGATCGGCGATCACCTCGCCGATCCCGGAGGAGGTCTGGCCGCTGCCAAGCTTCAAAGTGATCACGTTGGCGTTGATGTGAATCTGATCGATGCTGCCAAGTTCGAAGAGGCGCGCCGCCAACACATCAGGCGGTCGATCACCGCTGATCTCGTGGTCGGATGTGTAGATCTCGTGGCCAGTGCCGGTGAGGGCGCGATTGATCTCGAATCGCACGATCCCGGAACGGCTGGATGGCTTCTCGATGACGGTGACGGGTTGGCCCATAACGCTGCCGATCGTAGCCGCGAAGGAATCCACGCTCCCACCCCCGATTCAACCGCAACATATTCACGCAACATATTCACGCAAATATTCAACTGAGAGCAGTGGTGTGCTGGACCCATCGGAGATGCACACTGTTGTGGTCCCACAACCCATAACCGCATGGATGAGAACATGATTGACATCCCCCAAAACGGCCAACCCGACAATGGCCAAACCGAATCCAACCGTGCTTCCGATGACAACCGTGGCTCCGATGACAACCGTGCTTCCAGTGACAGCAGGACTTCCAACAGTCCCCTGACCACACGTGTTGAGTTCACGGGCACGGCCGAACCCGACTCCGATCAACATCGGGTGAGCGTCTTCACCGCCGTCGGCGGTCAGGTGTTCTTCGATCGGCTGGTCGAACGCTTCTACGCGTTGGTGGCCGCCGACGAGGTGCTCCTGCCCCTGTACCCCGATCAGGTGAACCTCGGACCTGCCAGGGAACGACTCGCGCTATTCCTGGCTCAGTACTGGGGAGGACCGGGTACCTACAGCGAGATGCGGGGTCACCCAAGGTTGCGCGGGCGCCACGTGCCTTTCGCCATCGGCCAAGCAGAACGCGATCACTGGATGGCTGCAATGACAGTGGCCTTGGCCGAGACGGTTCCGGAGTGCCCGCTGGATGCCGAACTACAGGCTGTCATCACCCAGCGGATGACCGAGCACTTCAACACTGCGGCGGATCACATGGTGAACCAGACCGGGTGAGGTGGACTCATGGGGTGGGTCCGCACTGACCGCCCGGTACGGAGGCAGCGCCGGAGGCGAACGCCAAGCGGGCGAAAGTCCCACAAAGCGAAAGTGGAGAGTCGCCTCGCAACGGACCCCATCAGTGCCGGTGCGTGACGACCCTCGGGCCACTCCGTCCAATGGGAGAGGAAGGGTGGATGGGAGGACGACGTGCCCCACAGCCAAAGCTGCCCAGACATCATGGCTCACGCGTCAAGGCATATCGGACTCGGCACCCCACTTTTCCGGAGTTTTCTTCTGAATTACGTTCAGCACCTGGTCGGAAATACCTCAGAACACATCAAGGTTCCGTGGGAAGCGTCTTCCACGAAACCGACCAGAGCCCGACCGAGAGCAGTCCCAACGCCGTGTGGATCACGATGAACGGGACTTCATGGTCACCGAGAAACGCTATGTCCACCACCCGGATTGTCCACACGGCAACAGTCCAGCCGAGGGTCACGAGTACCAGGGCCCGCACACTGGCCGAACCAAGGATCCAGCCGGCCACGACCAGCACACAAAGGATCAGGAATGATGCGCTCAAGAGACTGACGCCAACCCTCGTTGCCGATGACATCTCGTCGTCACCAATGAGGTTTCTGATTCGACCGACCCAGACGAAGACGGTCCATGCCACCGCAACCCACATCCAGGGCCAACCGACGAACAGGCGTTTCTGCATCAGGCGAAACTACCTGAACCCAGCCGGGGGACGCCTAGGCGGTAGCCCGCCGAACAAGCTAACTTGACCGGGTAGTCAAGACGGCGTCCCACGAGCGGATCGTTGTCGGCAAGCCAGAAGGGGCGTACGAATGAGCGAAGCCACCAACACGATCTCGATCGAGGATTTCAAGGCCGAGGCGGAGACATTCCTCGCCGCATCTGCCAAAAGGAAGCCGGAGGCCAAAGCATTCACATGGGGACAAGGCTCCGACGACGTTGCGGTATTCGACGAAAAGGACGACGAAGCTGAAGCTCTGGACATCGAACAGGCGAAAGCATGGCGACGCAAGCGTTTCGACGCCGGTTTCGGATGGATCACGGGACCCGAGAAGTTCGGTGGCCGGGACCTTCCATCAGCCTACGAACGCGCGTACAACACGGAGGAAAGCAAATACGAAACCCCGGGAATGGAAATTTTCAGCATCAGTCTGGGAATGGTTGCCCCCACAATTCTCGCCCACGGCACCCCGGAGATCCAGGATCAGTACCTGAAGGATCTGTACCGCGGAGACATGGTTGCCTGCCAGCTGTTCTCCGAACCCGGTGCCGGCTCGGACCTGGCCTCGATACAGACCAAAGCGATCAGGGACGGTGACGAATGGATCGTCACCGGCCAGAAAGTCTGGACTTCCGCGGCTCATGTGTCACAAATCGGCGAAGTCATCTGCCGGACCGAACCCGAAGCTCCAAAACACCGCGGCCTAACCGCATTCGTGGTGGACATGACCGCACCCGGAGTGGAGATACGACCGCTTCGACAGATGACGGGCGGCGCCTCCTTCAATGAAGTGTTCTTCGAAGAGGTTCGCATTCCCGACTCGCACCGAATGGGTGATGTGAACGGCGGCTGGAACGTGGCGCTGACCACCCTCATGAACGAGCGGGCTTCCATAGGCGCAGGCGGCGGTGGAGGCTTGGGCCTGCTGTCCCCGACACGCCTTTCCGAGATGCTCCAACACTTCGGCCTCAGCGACGACAAAGTCATACGCGACCGGATCGCCAAGATCCACAGCAACTTCACTGTCGCCAAATGGAACAACCAGAGGGCGCTGGACAAGATCAAGGCTGGTGGACTGCCCGGACCGGAGATGTCCACGGCCAAGTTGGCCCTGACCAACAACATGAAGGACTTCACCGAATGGGTGGCCGACGTGCTCGGACCGCGCATCTGCGCAGACACAGGGGAATGGGGAACGTACGCGTGGTCGAAGATGCTCACCGGCATACCCGGCATGCGGGTAGCGGGCGGTACCGACGAGATCATGCGCAACATTCTTGCGGAACGAGTTCTCGGGCTACCCAAGGATCCCGGCATCGATTCCAAGACACCATTCAAGGATCTCGCTGTCGGGACTCAGCGCTGAGGTGATCACCCGAGTAGACCCGTGTCCGTTTGCCGGAGCGCAGTGCCGTCTCACGAGCTGGGGGCAGACTCCCGGAACAGGATCCCCTGACTGCTCGCGGGTTCACGACGTTGGCCTGACCACGGCACCCGATCCATGAACGCCCAGGTTCTGCGGTGAATCGATGTTGCCCCGTAGCCCATCAACGCCACCTTGTGGCGCGGGCACGGATATCCCTTGTTGCGCTCGAAATCGAACCCGGGGAAACTCTCCGCCTGTGAGCGCATGATCCGGTCCCGGGTCACCTTGGCGATCATGGATGCCGCGGCGATCGAAAGGCATGTGGCGTCGCCTTTCACGATCAGTTGTGTCCGATGGCCATCGAGGAAGTCCCAACTGCCGTCGATCAGCACCGTATGCGGATCCACACCCAACGATTCGATGGCTCGTTGTCCGGCGAGCCGCTGGGCATCCGACATGCCGAGGTCATCACACTCTTCGTGTGATGCATGACCAACCCCAACAGAATCGCACCAGCCCTGGATGCGATCGAAAAGCTTCTCCCTCTTCAATTCGGTGACTTGCTTCGAGTCACGTATGCCATAAACCCTGCGGTCGCGCGGTATCACGACCGCAGCAATGGTCAGTGGTCCGGCCCAGGCACCACGGCCGACTTCGTCCATGCCCACGACCACGTCCGCGCCGCTGCCCCACAGTTGCTTCTCGTAGAACAATCCCGGTGCCCGGCCAGCCGCCATGGCCACAAATTACTCCGGCGGATGCGACGGGTCAGGACTCGGGTGATTCGCCCGCCCGAAACCGATCCAGATATGCCTCGCCTTCCCATCCAACCCCGATCCAGGCCGGATCGAGGCCGGATCTCAGCACGGGAGCGGATCCCGATCCTGCGGCACCAAACCATGGCTCCACTTCCCAGAGGATCACAGGGATTCCGTCATGCCAACGCAGCGCCACGGAAACCGCGCCCCATCCGGTGGGAATCTGCCGAGCCTCGACCGGTTTGTCGAACCAGCTTGGTGGAAACGTCGGGAGAATCACCGGTCCGGCGATGTGGTCCAGAACAATCATGTTCATCAGAGCCGACCGCGTTGCAGCGAGTTCGGCCATGTCGATACCCAACTCCCCCACTGGTCGACCGCCATCGTCGGTGAGTTCCGAGACTCCGCTCGCGCCACGCGAAGCGATACGACGGGCAAGACGAAGCAGACCGTCTTCGTTGCCCGCACGGATCAACTCGTCGGAAAGGCGCGCTTGGATGAACTCCGAAACCGGCTGGCCCTCGGCCCCATCGTCGGTACCGAATGCCTCAGCACCCGGGTGAAGGTTGCTTTCGGCCTCAGCATCGCGCGACGCCACATCGATGGCTTGCTGGGCAACCTCCGGTTGTCCGAGACGAACGAGCCCAGCGGCCACAGCGGCAAGAGACCGGGCCTGATCGAAGGTTGGTGTCGCCCGGGTACTGTCCAGGTGTGTGACGGCTCTGGCAACAGCACCCACGTAGTCATCCTGGCGAGTGTGGGCCCAAGGCGCCCTGAACACTCCGGCCGCAGCGTGCAGGAGTCCGGCCGAAGCGTCACTACCGTCGGGCAACCGAACCTCTCCGTTCATTCTCTGCACTCGAACCAGCGCCGCTGCAATGGAATCCGAAGCCGAAGGATCGAGGCTCGACAGTTCACGGGCCACGGCGTCCACTCGGTCCGCCGAAGGAGTCCCGGCCAGTGGTTCCGAATCGGTCAGGGCACGAGTCACCTCTGAGGTACCGCCCAAGCGCAGGACTGAACCCGACCAGGTCACCAACTCGGCCCAATCAGGTATCGGAGCCGATATCCACGGATCATTTTCGCCGTGAGCCTGCCATCCGGAAACCACCTTGGACAGTTGGTGGGTTCCTGGATTGACAACCGGGCGCTTCAATTCTGGCGGCGTTCTGCCAATGAGCCGACGAAAAGTTCCAACAATCCGCTCACGCTGGGATCCGCTGTCGAGTCTGTCCGGGGCAGAAACCACAACATCAAGGGTTGCAGTGTGTGCAAGCGGGAAGATCAGGGCAACTTCGAGGTCACCGTTGCTCGAGGTGTAGGAGTCCCCAGGTGCTTCGTCGTTTCCCTCCGAAACGGTGGGAGCCACCGAATCCCTCGTCCCGTGGACCACCCGCGCAGGCGGACGAGTGAAGGCCACCGCAGCGTCGCCGCCGTTCACATCCGCCACTGCCCCACAGAGGTTGACTGAACGAACGGATCCCCCGGCGTCCAGTCTCCAGGGTCGAATCACCATCGCGAGCGCTACCGGCACCGCCGAGGTGTTCTCGATCTCGATCTTCACCGCCGGAATGAGTCCCGCGGACCCGCTGAGCGCAACCGCTCCGATCCTGTGGATGATGTCTCCGCCGGGTACACGCATGAGCGATTCGATGACCGGGGTGGCCGACATCGCAGACTGCCTCATCGAAGCTTCCATCGACGCGAAATGCCAACGATCCTCTGCACCTACCCACCAGTCGAGACTCCAGTCCCGTCCCGCCATCTGGAGCAATCCGTTGCGGTCGACACGGGCAAACCCTCCGCCATCCAGTGTCCCCAGGGGGCTCCAGGCCCTCGATGGCGTGGAGTCGCCGCCTCTTCTGATCGCGGATGGAATCGGCGCTGTCACCTTGCGCCGAATTGGCACTGAATTCAGGGTTTCCTGGGGATCCTCGGGGGCTTCCGGCACGGCTCAGAGGCTACGTTCCGGCAACCGCCCGGTCAGCATCGTGCACCCCGCCAACGTCAAAGCCTCGTCGACACCGTGGAAGGCGCCTTGAGCATCCGAGTCAATGACAAGCGAGTCAACGATAAGAGAGCGTCGGGTGTTCTACCCCGCCATCCTGATCACGGATCAGACCCCGGTAGGCGTCGGCCGCCGTGGCGCCTTCATGGCATACGGCAAAGACCTCCTTGGAGATGGGCATCTCGACCTCGTATTCGCCGGCGAGATCCATGACCACCTTGGATGTCTTCACTCCTTCGGCCACCATGTTCATCTCTTCGATGACTTCTTCGATGGTATGACCTTGACCCAACCGGTCGCCGACGGACCGGTTGCGGCTGTGCGGAGACATGCAGGTCGCCATCAGGTCACCCATGCCGGCCAGGCCGCTGAAGGTGGCGAACTGGCCTCCCATGGCTTCGCCGAGGCGGGACATCTCTGCCAGACCCCGGGTGATCACCGCCGCCTTCGTGTTGTCGCCGGCCCCAAGGCCGTCGGCCATCCCGGCAGCAATGGCGATGACGTTCTTCAGCGCACCGGCGATCTCGCATCCCACAACGTCCGGATTCACGTACACCCGGAACAGCTGCTGATGGAAGATCCGCTGCAAGTGCTGGGCGACCACCTGGTCGGGAGTGGCAATCACCGCCGCGGCGGCGTCGCCGGCAAGTATTTCCTTTGCCAGGTTCGGCCCGGTGAGAATGGCCGCAGGGTGCCCGGGAAGTACCTGATTGACAATCTGCGTCATGCGCAGTCCGGAAGAAAGCTCCAGCCCCTTGGTGAGAGACAGGATCGGCACCCAGGCTCTCACGTGCTCCGCCACGGCTTCGAGCGCTGAGCGAAACCCCTGAGAGGGAACTCCCATGACGACGACGTCGGCGCCATCCACGGCTTCCCGGAGCGAATCCGTGGCCCACAGGTCGGGATTCAGTGCGTAGCCGGGCAGATACCGTTCGTTGGTGTGCAACGAGTTGAGTTCTTCTGCCAGGTCTGACCTCCGAGCCCACAACACCGTCGGCGCCGTATGGGCCGCCAAGTGAGCAACAGTTGTCCCCCAGGATCCACCACCGATGACGGCTACTCGAATTCGCATGGGACTCACCCTAGGACCGCGGATGACCGCGGCGAGCCGATGTTCACGAGTTCCTTTCCGCCGGCCGGCACCGCTGCGCTCCCCGGTGTCTGCAACGAGTGGCAGTCCTACCTACAATCGCTGTCGTGGCGGCAGGCGATCAAAACCAGATCCACCCGGATGCGGTGGTTGTGATCCCCATCAAGGAATTCTCCGAGGCCAAACACCGCTTGTCGGAGTCCATGGCTCCCTCCCGGCGCGATTCACTGGCCCGATGGATGGCCACGAGGGTCCTCACCGCAGCGGCTCCGCTGGGAGTAATCGTGGTGTGCGACTCCGAGGACGTCGCTTCGTGGTCCCGGGACAAGGGAGCCGCCGTGGCATGGACCCCCGGACTCGACCTCAACGGAGCCCTGACCGCAGCTCTTGAAAAGGTCGCGGGGGCAGGAATCCACAGAGCGATCATCGCTCATGCCGATCTTCCCTTTGCTGCGAACCTCCAGCGGTTCACAGAACTTGGCGCGAGGGAGATCGCAATTGTTCCGGATCGCCGGCGCGACGGAACCAACGTGATGTCGGTGCCGGCGAGGACGGCCCTCGACCTGCAATACGGACCGGGGTCATTCTCGAGGCATCGCACCGCAGCCGGGGAGGCCGGACTCACCGTCACCGTGATCGAGGATGAAGGACTTGGTTGGGATGTCGATGAGCCCGAGGACCTGTTTCCCCCTGACCACCTCGGGAACATTCCCTTCTGATGCGCTCCACGCACGGCGCACCTGCGGAGAGTTCCAACCTGCCGACTCCGGCATCTGCACTGGTCATCGCTGCACATCCCGACGACGCAGAGTTCCAGTGCGGAGCCACTCTGGCCAAATGGGCTCGGCTCGGAACCAAAATCCATCATCTGGTGCTCACCGACGGATCCAAAGGCACCTGGAACCCGGAGGCCGATCAGGGCGCCCTCGTTGCGCGCCGACAGCAAGAGCAGAGATCTGCCTCAGAGGTACTGGGTGGCCGGGGCCGCGTGGTGTTTCTGGGTGAGGTCGACGGCGACCTCCACGCCGATGATCCAACCACAAAGGCGGTTTGCCGGGCCCTTCGCGAGATCCGCCCAGAAGTGATCCTTGCCCATGATCCGTGGAAGAGGTATCGACTTCACCCGGACCACTCTGCCGCAGGTGAACTCACGGTCAACGCAATCGTGGCCGCCCGTGATCCGTTCTTCAATCCCGATCAGATTCAGGAAGGCTTGGAGACTCACCGGGTGGCATCACTGCTGCTGTTCGAGCCGGATGAGGTGAATCACGTCGAATCGGTCAGTGAAACTGACGTGGACTTGCGGGTGGCAGCACTCGAAACACATACCTCACAATTCGAAACCACCCATTTCCACAAACTCGATCCCGGGGGGTCGGCGGAATCAGTCCTCGAAGAGTTCCGCCGACAGCAGCGCAGTGTGCTGGCTGCGGCTGGGGACCTCCACGGAGGCGGGTTCGCAGAGGAATACCATCTGATTCAAGATCAGCTGTAACCCACTTGGGCAACAAGTCCCATACCTCCGTCAGGCTCCGGGCACGGGTCAGACTCCGGGATCTGCTCAGGGACCGTCGGATTCATCTGAGGCTCCCCCACCGTCGGTTCCGGCACCGTCGACGCCAGAATCCGCAACGCCGGATGAGTCCAGCCTCGCACCACCGGGGCCAAATTCCTCCGGTGCGACGCGACCGAGTATCGACCACTCGATTTCGGACAGGAAGTTCGGAGGCGGAGCGGCCGGACCGCTGTATTGAACTGCCACGATCACGTCACCAACGGCCATGAGGGACCACTCCTGCACATTGTTGGTCGACGAGTAGCGACGGGTGACGTGATCAGAGATCGGAGCCTGCCGGTCGACTTCGCTGGAGGAAACCCGTATGCGGTCACCCTCAACCCGTTGGTAGAACGTGTCGCATTCGGAAAGTTCATCCCGCACGTCTTTCAGATACTCCACCGCTGAACGCGACTTCTCCACCCTGATGGCCTGGGAGATCACCGTGGTGTCATCCGAGGGATTCCAGTAAACCACCCCTTCCTTCGGAGACAGAGGCGTGGGCAGGTCAATGGGGTTCGCACAGATACTTGATCCGAGAACTCCAAAGCCTGTCAGGCGATCATCCGTGGACTCCCAGGAGGAACTCAGATCACCGGGCGACACCAGAGCGTCGGTCACCTCGACTTCACCAGCCAGAGCCTGCTGATCGATCTTGACCGCTCCACTCGCGTCGTACTCGACGAATCGCAGCGGGTAGGCCACGATGAAACCAATCGCCAATCCGCTCAGGCCGATGAAACAAATCAGAAGGATCACCCGCGACATCTGCATCCCCAAGTGGCGAAGGATCACCCTCGTCCTGCTCAGCCCCTGATCATCTTTCTTGCTCACCATCTACTCCGGCGCTCCGCCGAATCGCTGCGACCACTCGTCCAGCATTTCCGGCGTCAACTTGGTGAAGAGCATTCCGGGTTTCGCGAACTCGGATCCTTCTTCGACGGCCTCACGGCACATCGCGGGCAACTCGGTGTCGAATGGCAGGTCGAGGTCAGCGAGTTCGGGAAACCCATCTCGTAGTCTGCCGGCGGCGGCCGGCACGAACGGCTCGGCAGCAACCGAATACAACAGTGCCAGTTTCAATGCGGTTCGCAATGTGCACGCCGTGCGATCCATGTCGGTCTTGACGGTCTTCCACGGCTCCCGCGCCTCCAGATAGACGTTTCCTTCCACCCACAAAGACCGCAGCGCTCCCGCAGCACGCCGGAACTGCAGCGCGTCGATCGCATCGATGTATTCGCCCATCCGTACCTTCACCGCCACCCACAGCTCCTCTTCGATTTCGCCGGATTCCCCTCCGCTGGGCACCACCGCACCGAAGTGCCGATCCACCTGGGAGGCGGTTCGGTTCACAAAGTTTCCGAACGTGCCGACCAGATCCTTGTTGACCGCATCTCCGAACAGTTCCCAAGTGAAGCTCGAATCATCCGATTCGGGGGCGTTGGCCATCAGAAACCAACGCCAGTAGTCCGCCGGCAGGGTGTCGAGGGCGTCGGTCATGAATATGCCGCGTTGTTCCGACGTGGAGAACTTGCCACCATAATATGTCAGCCAGTTGAAGGACTTCAGGCGGTCCACGAGCTTCCAGGGCTCACCGCTGCCGATGAGCGTTGCGGGAAACGACAGCGTATGGAAGGGGACGTTGTCCTTGCCCATGAATTGGGTGTAGGTGACATCATCAGCCCCGCGATCGCAACGCCACCAAGTATCGAACAGGGATTCGGCCAACTCAGGTGAGCCGGACCGGTCGTCTGCCCATTCACGAGTCGCAGACAGGTACCCGATCGGTGCGTCGAACCACACGTACCAGACCTTTCCCGCCGCATCAGGGAAATCATCCGGATCCACCGGAATTCCCCAGTTCAGATCCCTCGTGATTCCGCGGTCTTCGAGACCTTCATCGAGCCACTTGTAGGCGATCGATCGAGTCAACTGCGGCCAATCTGCTTTTGTGTCGACCCATTCACGGATGCGTCCGGCCAACCGGGACTGCAGCAGGAACACATGGGCGGACTCGCGCACCTCCAGGTCGGTCGATCCGGAAATCGCCGAGCGCGGCTCGATCAATGCGGTGGGCTCCAGCGGTTTTCCGCAATTCTCACACTGATCACCCCGGGCCCTGTCGTAAGCACAGTTGGGGCACGTGCCCACCACATAACGGTCCGGCAAGAAGCGTGAGTCGGTGAGGGAATAGACCTGTTTCGTCGCATGTGTGTCGGTGAAGCCGTTGGCCTTCAACTGCCGGGCCAAATGAGCTGTGAGCACGTGATTCTGCGGTGATGAGGTCCGGCCGAACCAATCCCAGCTCAGTTCGAAACGATTTCCGAGGTCCTTCTGGACCTCATAGTGACGCGCGCAGTATTCAGCGACATCCTCACCTTCGGCCAGCGCGCCCAACTCGGCCGGAGTACCGTGCTCATCCGTGGCACAGATGGCCAGTACCTCGTGACCCGCAGCGCGCAGATACCGGGCATACACATCGGCCGGCAACATCGATCCAACGAGGTTGCCGAGGTGTTTCACTCCGTTGATGTATGGCAGAGCGCTGGTTATGAGGTGTCTGGCCACGTTCTCGTCGACTCGATTCGGTAGTCTTGGGGCGACAGGGACCAAATGATCGTAACCGTCAGCGCCCGCTGATCGGCAGCAAGCGGGCGCGGTACCCCGGGTGTGGTCGCATTCTCATGACGGCACCGTCAGAGAATCAGCCGGGAGGCGATGGTGCGGGCCATCTCGTCAGCTTCGGAAGTACTGGAGTACTTGGTGCGCGGCCAGAAGAATCCACGCAACCCGTCGCCCCTGGATCGGGGAACCACATGTGTGTGCAGGTGGGGAACGGATTGCGACACCGTGTTGTTCGTCACCACAAGGCTTCCCTGTGAACCGAGGCCGTCCACCAGCGCAGTCGTAGCGGCCTGAACCACTTCGAAGTAGTGGGTCAGCTCGCCATCGGGCAGGTCGGCGAGTACGACGTGATGCGCAGACGGCACTACCAGCAAGTGACCCTTGAAAAGCGGGGAATGATCCAGGAAGGCCACAACCGATTCATCGCGGAACACCTCGGAAGCGGTCCGATTTCCCTCGACGATCTCACAGAACACGCAGTCATCCGTGCCTCTATACACCTGTCATCACCCACAATCCGTGTCTCACCACCCCCGTATGCTCGCGCTGATGGAGAACGAACTCATACCTTCAGGGGCAGAGTCACCCTCGAGCCCCACGGGCGGCTCGACAGAAAGCGGCGTGGACCTCACAGATCGTGGACCTGCTCTGGTCGTGTCCGGCGACCGCACGGACATATGGCGCTCCACCATGGACGGCCATGCACCCCAGAACCACCTTGGCACGTCAGCACTGTTTCGCACCGCCCACGAGGGTGGACCCATCCGGATCCAGCCGAAGCGATTCACCCGTGAGCACCGGGAAGGTCTGGAGGCGCAGACACTCGCTGCCGGCGCCACCCTGGCGGGCGGAGCGGGCGAGCGCTTGCGTGTGGAAGAACCCGATGAGTTCAGGACCTGTTTCGAGAAAGACCGGGACCGAATCCTGCATGCCAGCGCATTCCGGAGACTGGCAGGCAAGACCCAGGTGTTCATTCAGCCTGAGGATCACCAGAGAACCCGGCTGACCCATGCACTCGAGGTCTCTCAGGTGGCAGTTGCGATCGCCTCCGCCGTTGGCTGCAACGTGGCGCTCACCGAAGCGATCGCACTTGGCCACGACTGCGGGCATGGACCGGGTGGGCACGCCTCCGAAGATGCCTTCACGCCCTACATTCCGGGTGGATATGACCATGCGACGTTTGGGGCAGATGTGGTTCTGGCATCACTCAATCTTTGCGCGGAAACATCTGACGGCATCAGGAATCACTCCTGGTCCAGACCGATCGCAAGCACACCAGAAGGTGAAATCGTCTCTTGGGCTGACCGGATCGCGTACGTCTGCCACGACATGGAGGATGCATCTCACGTCGGAATCGTCTCCGAAACCATGCTCCCCGCCCTGGTCGCCGAACGTTGTGGACTCACCCGTTCGGATCAACTGGGATCATTCATCGCAGCCATGGTCGAAACTGTCTCCGAAACAGGTTGCATCGGCATGTCCGAGGCACAAGCAGAAGCTTTGGCCTCATTCAGGGCATTCAACTACGAACACATCTACATGCGGCCGGCTTCGTTGAAACAGTCCCGAGCGGTAATCCGCATTCTGGGTGCGCTCGTGGAGTTCTACGCCGACAGGCCACACGCCATCTCGTACGGGCCACACACCATGTCGATGAATCCACCGACGGCAACTTCGGATCGCCTGAACCCGGAGGATCAGGTTGACCCGGGCAGCACCGAGGCCTTTGTCCGGGCTGTCACCTGGGTCGGTGGCATGACGGACAAGTTCGCGTTCCGTCAGGCGCAGTCATTACTCGGTTGGGACCCGGTCAGCTTGCCCAAGACCTGCTGAGGCAGCAATCCAACAACGGAAACCAAACCTTGCAGAACCAATGTGGCGGAACCAATAACTTGGAGCCCCGCACCGGAGACTCGCGCGACGGATCGGGGCTCGTACGAGAACTCAGTCGAACAGGGAACTCAGTCGAACAGGGAACTCAGTCGGCGGGAAGTATTTCCACAATCTTGCGATTGCGGCGTGAGCCGAACTTGACCTCGCCGTCAGCGAGGGCGAAAAGGGTGTCGTCGCCGCCCCTACCCACGTTGTCACCGGGATGGATCCTGGTTCCGCGCTGACGCACGATGATCGATCCGGCAGTGACGACGCCACCGCCGTAAACCTTCACACCGAGGCGCTGGCTGTTCGAATCGCGGCCGTTTCTCGTGGAGCCGCCACCTTTGGTCTTTGACATCGTCGTTCCGTCCTCGTTCTCGTTCGGGTCTTGTGTTGTTCTGGCAGGCCAGCGCCTGGCCGTCAGTTCCGGGGCCAGTCAGCCCTTGGAAATACCGGTGATCTCAATCATTGAGTAATTCTGGCGGTGACCCCAGCGACGACGCTGGTTGCTCTTGTTCTTGTAGGTGAAGGCGTGGATCTTCTTGCCACGACCCTCGCCAACGATACGTGCGGACACCTTCGCCGAAGCCACGTCCTCGCCCGCCAGTACGGAATCACCGTCAACCACCATCACGGCGGGTAGCTCGACACTCGATTCCGGCTCACCCAGATGTTCGACCCGCAGACGCTGACCTTCGGTCACCCGATACTGCTTGCCACCTGTCTTTACTACTGCATACATACGGCTCCCCAGCCTACAGAGTCAGGCTACCCATGTGCATATCGGGAGATGGAGGTTCACCTCAGGAAGCGCTCGGGGACAATCATTCCGCGACCGTGACAGTGCTCACAGGGTTCTGCGAGGGTGTTCAGGAGCCCTTCTCCGATACGTTTGCGGGTCATCTCCACCAGACCCAGCTCGGAGATCGGGAATACCTGGGTTCTGGTCTTGTCCGCGCTCAGAGCTTGTTTGAAGCGCTTGAACACCTGATCGCGATTCTGCTTCACCTCCATGTCGACGAAGTCGATCACGATGATTCCACCGATGTCACGAAGGCGCAGCTGTCGGGCAGTTTCGTCAGCAGCTTCCAGATTGTTGTTGAAGACTGTCTCCTCCAGACTGGAGGAGCCCACATTCTTGCCCGTGTTGACATCGACCACGGTCAGGGCTTCGGTTGTCTCGATGATCAGCGAGCCGCCCGACGGAAGCCAGACCTTGCGGTCCAACACCTTGGTGATCTGTTCGGACACGTGCATTTTCTGCAACAGCGGTAGGGGTTCCGTGGCTGTGTCGTAGAGCTTGACTCGTTCGGCAAGAGCCGGGGCAACGGCCGCGGCATAGGACCGAATCTCCTCAAACAACTCCGGGTCGTCGATGGTGACATTGCGGAAATCGGAGCTGAACTCCTCGCGAATCATCCGTACGGCCATCGGCGGCTCGCGGTAGATCAGGCGAGGTTTCTGTTGGCCTTGAGCCATCTCCGCAATCTTCTGCCACTGTGCCGACAAGTGCTGGATGTCGCGCTGGATCTCGCTGGCCGTGACGTTTTCTGCTGCTGTGCGCACAATCAACCCATGCCCTTTGGGGCGAGCCTTGTTGAGAATCTTGCGCAGTCGCTTGCGCTCCGCGTCCGGCAGGCGCTTGGAGATTCCAACCGTGTCCGAGTTCGGTACGAAAACCACGAAACGACCGGGAACAGAAACTTCCTGGGTGAGCCGCGCCCCTTTGTGGCCGATCGGGTTCTTCGTGACCTGACACAACACAATCTGGCGGTTCTTCAGGACCTGTTCGATACGAGGTTCATCTCCGGGATTCACGCCATCCAGGTCAGATGGATCCCAGGTGATGTCCGAACGGTAGAGAACCGCGTTCTTCGGCGTGTCGATGTCGACGAATGCCGCCTCCATGCCGGGCAACACGTTTTCAACACGACCCGCATAGATGTTCCCGTGAATCTGTGACACCTCGTCTGCCGGCCGACTCACGTAGTGCTCCACCAGCGAACGACCCTCGAGTACCGAGATGTGTGTGGTCTCCCCGTCCACATGCACCATCATCTGGTACCTGCCCAATGGGTTGCCGTCCTTGTATTGGCCGCGGCGCGTGTCCATCTCGGCCTCATCCAATTCAATGACCTCGAGATCATCAACAGTCACCGAAATCGGTGCCTGAGGCTTGCGGCGCCTGCTACGTCCTTTCTTCTTCGATCCTCCCTGACCGCCGGCCCGGCCCTTTTGCTGACCCTGCTCCTGCTGGCCCCGGCCCTGTTTCTGCTGTTGGTTGCCCTGCTTCCCGGTTTGGTCAGGCTGTTCTGCGGTCTTGCCGCCTTGGGCCCGGTTTTCGCCGCTCTGAGCCCGGTTGCCCTGGCCACCACGGCGGCGGCGCCGCCTCTTGCGACCCTGCGAGGTTCCCTCACCTGATCCTTGACCCCCGCCACTGCGCGTAGAGGACGTCGATGAGGCATCCGATGGCGCCGGCATCGAATCTCCGATTTTGGGCTTTCGTGGAGCCCCTGGTGGTGATGTCTTCGGCGTTGGTGGCCCGTCAGTCGAGCTCGGTGGGGAAGAATCGCCTGCCCGGCGGTCCTCCGGTGGTAATTGGTCGTTCATTCGGAAGTCCTCTCATGACGCAGGCGCTTTCGCATGCGTGGACGGCGGTGCAGGCTCACCCAAGGGGCCATGCATCGTTGCGTCGCTGTCAGTCCATTGGTACATCCGCCGCACTCCGAGCGGTTCGGTTATGCCGAGCACGTCCAGAAGTTCGGACGGGCGGATACTGCGAGGTTTGGTGCCCAGCTCGAATGTGAGCCGGGGACCAGGTGTGATCGACTCCTTGGTTGGGGTCTCCAGGACCTCCAAAGCCAGAAGCAGTGGGCGCAGGTCCTCGCGGCGCTGCTTACCCTTGCGTTCGATCTCGATCTCAATTGTTGATGCCTTCAGCAAGTCTGAGCACCGTTCTCGAAGTTGTTCTTCCACGCCGCCCGTTCGGGCGACCCAGACCGTGGAGGTGACCATCTCCTGAAGAGACAGGCCTTTCGGATCCACCTTGGCTGCTTCACAGATTGTGATTCCTCTCGGAACACACTCTTGAAGCCCCTCGGCGATCACCTCCGGATCCCGATTTCCCACCCGATCCGGATCCAGATCAATGTCCAGATACTCCGCATCTGACTCATACCCGGTCGGTAATGCGAGTCCGAAGTGAAGTTTTGGCCTCGGGGAGAAACCCTGACTGTAGGCCACGGGGACATGTGATCGACGAATCGCCCGCTCAACAACTTTCGCCATGTCCCGATGGGACAGGAAGCGGACTTTGCCGTACTTCGAATATTTGAGTCGAATCCGGGTCATTGTCGCCCCGTCAATTTTACCGCTACCGCAGCGGGTTCGGGGATCAGTCCACCCGTGTCGAGGTCCTGCCCGGTCCCCTGAGAACCGCCTGCAGGTGGTACAGCCGAGGCCACCACGTGCTCGATTCCGTATCCGGTGCAAGCACCGCAGTCGTAGCAAGGCGTCCATCGACAGTCGGGCAGCCCGACCTCATCGAGCGCATCGAGCCAATCCTGCCAGAGGAAATCCTTGTGCAGGCCTGCGTCGATGTGATCCCAGGGCAGCACCTCGGACTCCCCACGGTGGCGATTCGAAAATTGTTCGGGCGTCAAGCCCTGACTCTCCAGCGCATTCATCCACGCGTCGAAGTCAAAGCATTCCGACCACTCCTGGAATGTGGCCCCGGATCGCCACGCCTGTTCGATCACAGCGCCGAGCCGCCGGTCACCTCGACTGAGAACGCCTTCCAACTGACTCGCCCGGGAGTCATGCCACTTGATCTGGATTCCGCGCTCACGGCGTACCGCGTCGCGAACCAGGTTCACCTTGCGGTCGAGCTCTTCCACCGTATTCTGCCCGAACCACTGAAATGGGGTGAATGGTTTGGGCACGAAGCCTCCCACCGAAAGCGTCACGGAGGGACTCTTGTGGTGTCGTCGGCCGATCTCGATGCAATTCCTGGCGAGGCGGGCGATACCGAGGGTGTCTTCATCGGTCTCGCTGGGCAGTCCCGTCAGGAAGTAGAGCTTCACGCGTCGCCAACCCTGGGAGAACGCGGAGTCGACCGCACCGTAGAGGTCTTCCTCGCGGATCAACTTGTTGATGATCCGGCGCATCCTCCAGGTACCGGCCTCGGGTGCGAAAGTGAGGCCACTGCGACGGCCGTTCTGCAACTGACTCGCAATGTCTACACCGAACGCGTCCACTCGCAATGAGGGCAGCGACACGGAAATCCGACCCTCCGTGTCCTGGGCCATGACTTCTGAAACCACCTCGGAGATACCGGAGAAATCAGCGGTGGACAGCGAGGTCAGAGCCACCTCGTCATAGCCGGTTGACTCCAACCCGTCGGCAACCATTCTGGCGACCTGTTCCGCAGGCCGCTCCCGAACCGGACGGGTGATCATTCCGGCCTGGCAGAATCGGCAACCCCGGGTGCAGCCCCGGAAGACCTCCACATTCAGCCGGTCGTGCACCACTTCGGTGAGCGGCACGATGGGACTCCGGGGATAGGGCCAATCGGCAAGATCAGCGATAGTTCGTTTGGCGATGACTTCAGGGGCCTCGGGCCACTGGGGTTCAATGCTCTGCACCACGGCACCGGGTTTGTCAGACGTGTACTCAACCGAATAGGCGGACGGAACATAGACGCCCTCTATTCCACACAGCGCATGCAGCAATTCGACGCGGTTGGATCCGTCGGCATCCTTCCAAGCTGCAATTACGTCGGTTATTTCGGAGACAACTTCTTCGCCGTCCCCCATCACCACTGCGTCCAGAAAGTCTGCGAGCGGTTCCGGGTTGTATGTGCAGTGACCGCCGGCAATCACAATCGGATGCTCGGCGGTGCGTTCATCAGCGCGAATGGGCACGCCCGCCAGATCAATGCAGTTGAGGAGATTCGTGTAGTTCAGTTCGGCCGACAGATTGAACGCGAACACGTCGAAGCCCGAAGCACTGCGATGTGTGTCAACGCTGAAGAACGCGATGTTCTGTGTACGCATTCGCTCCTCGAGGTCGATCCACGGGGCGTACCCGCGCTCTGCGACCGCGTTGGGATGTTCATTGATGATCTCGAAGAGGATTTGCAAACCTTGATTCGGCAACCCGATCTCGTAGGTGTCGGGATAGGTCAGGAGCCATGAGACCGGATTGGCGGACTTGTCCCAGTCGGGCTCGACAACTCCCAGTTCGCAACCGATGTAGCGGGAAGGTTTCTGAACCAACGGGAGATTCGGTTCGAGAATGTCCCAGACGAACTCGGGAGACTGCGAAGACATGATCTGAGGATTTTACAGAACCACCGCCACCTCACCGGACCAAACCGGACCGACCCCGCCACAATCCCGCCACAATTTCTGCTTCTGTGATGGTCAGGTCGCGCAAAAGCGCGACCTGACCATCACAGAACGGGATTTTTGGGGGCGGGTCAGCTGAATCTGTGCATGTGCACGGACTGAACGAGTCCGATGGCAACAAAGGACGCCAGCACCGACGAACCCCCATAGGAGACCAGGGGCAGCGGGATTCCAGTGACCGGCATTAGTCCGAGGGTCATCCCGATGTTTTCGAATATGTGGAACAGGAACATCGACATGATTCCCACACAGATCAAGGTCCCTGTTCGGTCGGGCGCGAGCTGGGCCGTGCGCCAGGTCCGCCAGACGATCACTCCAAGAGCGGCAACGAGAATCCCGGCACCCACGAATCCCCACTCCTCACCGGCGACGGTGAAAATGAAATCGGACTCCTGAACGGGCACGAATCCGCCGCGGGTCTGAGGACCTTCGCCATAGCCGTATCCGGTCAATCCTCCCGAAGAGATCGCCGTTTGAGCCTGAGTCACATTGTAGGACTGCCCGGAAGGAGTCACGAACGAGGTCAGTCGATCGCGCTGATACTCATCGAGCGTTCCAGATCCGAGCAGCGCCGCAATACCCACCACGCCGAGGATCACGAGAATGATCAGGTGTTTGAGACGAACTCCGCCCACCACGAGCATTCCCAGCGCGATGGCCACGAACACAAGCGCCGAACCAAGATCGGGCTGCATCACCGTGATTCCCAGCGGGATGCCCAACATCACAAGAGACACGCCAAGGCGCCTCAGGTCCACCCTGTCCGCGGCCCCCAAGTAGGCCGCCACCGCAATGATCGTGCCGAGCTTTGCCAGCTCGGCAGGTTGCAACGACACCGGGCCAAACCGATACCAGCCGCTGGTTCCATTGATCGTTGTGCCCAGTGGCGTGAGTACGCCGAGCAACAGCACAAGTGAAACGCCGTAGATGGCCTGCCACCAATCAGTCACCCGCCGGTAGTCGATCAACGACACACCGGCCATCAACACCGCTCCCATGGCCACAAAACCAACGTGACGGTATATCAGATCCGAGTTGTCCGGATTGTGGCGCGTGGCGCTGTAGACCATGAATGAGCCCATGATTGCAACCACTGCCACGGCCACCACCAGAACTCCGTCCACGTGACGCCAGGGGGCTGACAGGTCCCGAGCGGAGAAACCTGTGGTTCTGGTTCGTGTTGCACTAACCATTGGTGCCTTCCGCTTGCTCTGCAGCGGCGGCCTCGAGGAGGTCCCGCTGGGCGCGTTCGAGGGCTCTGGCCTGCTTGGATTCGCACTCGCTGCGCTCGGGCTCTCGGGCCGGGCAAACAGGGGCGAGCTCACCACGCGAGGCGGGCGCCAGGATCTCGAATGCCAAAGGTGCTGCAACGTCGGCACCGAATCCGGACTCGGGGATGATCACCGCCACCGTGTACTGAGGTGTGAGCCCCTCGGCCACCGGGCCCCAACCGGCGAACACCGAGGTGTCCGCTTTGCCTGACACCTCCGCCGTTCCGGTCTTGCCGGCCATCGGCCAGGCAGTGGGATTGTTCTGCCACGGCTCCGAAGCGGTTCCGCTGCCGTCCTGTGTCACTCCCACCAAGCCGCTGACGATTTTCTGATGTTGCTCCGGGGTGAACTCCACGCGCGAAAGCTCCTCGGGTTCGATTGTTCCCGTGACCTCGTAGTTACCTTCCTGACCGGGGGGTTTGGTGGCATCGAGTGATCGAGAAGTCCGGAATACGACGTGGGGTCGCATGACCGCCCCGCCGTTGGCGATGGTGGAGTACACGTTGGCGAGCTGCAAGGGTGTCGACAGCACATCCCCCTGGCCGATTCCGGTATTCAAGTTGTCGCCGGTGAACCACTTGTCGGTGACAAAGACATCGGGGTTGGCGGCATAGGCCTCGCGACGTCGTTCCGGAGTGGGAATTCGACCCGGATTTTCCCCCGGAAGATCGATACCCGTCTTGGAGCCCATGCCGAAGGATTCTGCGGAATCGGCGATGGCGGTTTCACCGTAGGTGTCCCGGTTGAGCCAGAGACCTTCGGCCACCCAGTAGTAGAAGACGTCGGAACTAACCGTCAGCGAGCGAGGAATGTCCACGGTTCCGTGTGCCACACGACCAGCGTTCTGGAACTCGCATTTGTCGCTCTCACAGTTCTGGAGTTCGTACGAACCCGAGTCCGGATAACTCTCGTGCCCGGGATGGAGGAACCCAGTGTGCATGCCGGCCATGGCCGTAATGGGCTTGAAAGCCGAACCGGGCGCATACGTGCCCTGCATGGCCCAGTTGTTGAGTGGGAATCCGGATTCCGGACTCTGGAAGTAGTCCCACAGCCCACTCGAAATGCCGTTCACAAGCTCAGCTGGGTCATAGCTCGGGTACGAGGCCATCGCCCGGACTTCACCCGTCATCGGATCAGTGACCACCACCGAGCCTTGGGGCGCATCAGTGGGCCGACCGTCCTTGTCCACGTTGCCACGCAAGCTCTCCACACGGGCGGCCAACGCATCTTCGGCCTTCTTCTGTAGATCGAGGTCAATCGTCAGCCACACATCATCGCCGCGCTCCGGAGCCTGCTCCGACACCACGTCGAGCAACTCACCTTGGGCGTTGACCTCAATCGTGCGCTGCCCGGGTGTGCCTCGGAGCGCCTCCTCGTAGGCACTCTCCACACCCGTCTTCCCGATCGAGTCCCCGGGTAGGTACGGCTTGGATGTTTCATCGGGAACCGTGGTGGTGGTTGACGGCTCTTCATCACTTCCGGGCACCGGGACGCCACGCTCCAACAGTTCTTGATCGTTGATCTCACCGACGTAGCCGATCACGTGAGCCGCAAGACGACCGTATGGATAAACCCGAACGGTTCTGCGCTCGACCACCACACCTGGAAGCTCGGACTTCCTCTCCGCGAAGTACTGCTCCACCTCGACAGGCACGTCGTCAGCGATCGGGACCGACTCCTGGGGCGCGTAGCGCTTGTCGATGTAGCTTTCCCAGATGTCCTCTTCCGACGTGGGGATGCCATATGAGGACAATGCGATGGCCATGTCGGAGAACCCAGCGGCCAACTCAGCCCGAATCTCAGCCGCATCGTCGGGATCATTCTCATCGAGACCGCTCACGTCCTCACGCAGGGGTTCGCGATCCAGCGCCACAACTATCTGGGTCCGATTGTCCACGAGTACGCGGCCATTAATGTCGAGTATGCGGCCTCTGGGCCCTTCGGTATGGAGCACCCGCAGCCGATTGGACACGGATGCGGCTTCGAACTCCTGGCGTTCGATCCCCTGGAGGAACCACAGCCGACCGAAGAGCGCGAGAAACAATGACAACGCGACGATGCCGATAACACCGAGGCGAATCTGGTTGGAGTCAGTGTCCATACGGTCCGGAAGGTCTTGTGGTCATCAATGCCTCAACGCGATGGGCGCAGCATCTCGTCCGCAGCGCCTGTCCAGCGACACAGAGGCAGGATGGCGGGACTCAGAATCGCCGAGGTCAACGCGACGATACCGATTGTCCGCAGGAGATTGTCGTCAGCCAGATAGTTCTGCCCGAACAATGTGGCGATCGATGCATACAGCAACATTCCGAGTCCCGAACCACCAGCAATTAGTACGGCGTCCACCCGGCGGTTTGCTCTGGCAAGATTCTCGGAAATGAGTCCGGCGGCGAAAGCCGCAAGCGCCCACGACAGTCCGACAACACCGAAGCGGCCGGCCAGGAACAGGTCCGCAAGCAGACCTGCACAGAAGCCCACCACCGCTCCTCTGAATGCTCCCCATGCGATGCCCGAACCAACTCCCACGGCAAGAAGCAGCTCGGGATGCACACCGACAATGCCCATGTCGTTTACCAAGCCAACCTGAAGCACGAGTGCCACGAACAGCACGAGCGCCGTGCGGCCGATCACCAGAAGTTCCTCACCCATCGCGTGCCACTACTCCGGGGGTGTCCACTTCATGACCTGAACCACGTCGAGTCGCTCCAATTCGGCCGACAGGGCGACCTTCAGTATCAGAGTGTTCGACGCGGAATCCGTCACGATTTCGGTGATGGTTCCAACCGGGAGAAGTGCCGGCATTATCGAGCGGCTGAATCCGCTGGTGAGAACCACGTTGCCGGGTTCGATGTCCGTGTTGACCTCCACACGCTCAACGATGAAGGGTTTGGACCAACCGGAGCCGTGTCCGATGCCCACGTGCTGGGTGTCTCCGACCCGCACACCAATGACGAACTCGGGATCGGTGATCAACTGCACGACCGAGCTTGCCGCGGAGACCCGCTCCAGGCGACCAATGAGGCCGGCTTTCGTAACCACCGGCATTCCGACCTCCAATCCGGAATCTGTGCCTTTGTCGATCCCCATTCGATTGTCCTCGAAGTTGTTCCTGGGTCCCGATGCTGCCCGGGCCACCTCGGTTTCCACTCCCTCGGTGAAGCGGATGTTCAACTGGTCGTTCAGGCGCGACAACTGTTCCTGGGCGTTGGTCTCGAGGATGTCGTTCCCCTTGATCTCATCAAGCTCCTCGCGCAGAGCCTGATTCTCATTCTCGAGGTCCTCGTAGCCGGTAACCCCGGCCCAGGTGTTTCGAAACGGCGATGTGACCCAACCGAGGGCGCCGGAGGCGGGATCGGTCACATCCGATGCAAGGTTACGCACGGGATCGAACGCACCTCCCCCGGTGGCATCGATGGTCACGAATGTGACCGCCAAAAGGGTTATCAGCAACAGGACGCGGCGGTAGCGCTTTCGGTTTGGACCGGGAGGTCGCATTGCGACCCAAGCTATCCGCGCTCATCGGAGGGCAACATCGCCTCCAATGAATCGATCTCCTCGAGGAACTGGCCAGAACCAAGTGCCACGGCGTCGAGGGGCCGGGGTGCGATGGCAATCGGCATTCCTGTCTCGCGAGCGAGACGTTCAGGCATGTTCTTGAGCAGTGCTCCTCCACCGGCGACAGTGATGCCGCGCTCCATGATGTCAGCGGCCAACTCAGGCGGAGTCTTGTCGAGGGTTACCTTCACGGCGTCCACCACGGCCGCAACGGGTTCTCCGATTGCCTCGCGGATTTCGACGGTCGAAGTCACAATGGTCTTGGGCAAGCCGGTCACGAGGTCTCTGCCGCGAACCTCGGCCTGCATTTCCTGCTCCAGAGCCATCGCTGAGCCGAGTTCCATCTTCACGACCTCGGCCGTGCGCTCTCCGAGAGCCAGGCTGTATTCCTTCTTGATGAACTGAATGACGGCCTCATCCATTTCATCGCCGCCAACCCTTACGGACTCCGAGGTGACCACACCACCGAGCGAGATCACCGCGACCTCTGTGGTGCCGCCACCGATGTCCACGATCATGTTGCCGGTGGCTTCTTGCACCGGCAGACCGGAACCGATGGCCGCGGCCATCGTTTCCTCGATGATTCGCGCCGGTTTGCGGGCCCCGGCGTACTCAGCCGCGTCCTGAACGGCCCGACGCTCCACTCCGGTTACCCCGGAAGGTACACAGATGATCATGCGCGGCTTGGAAAAGCGGCTGTGGTGAACCCGTTGGATGAAGTACCGAAGCATCGTTTCGCACACTTCGAAATCCGATATCACGCCGTCCTTCAGCGGACGAATGGCCTCGATGTGCGCCGGTGTGCGGCCGATCATTCGTTTGGCTTCTGCTCCGACGGCCACTGCCTGACCATCAGAAGTCTGCACAGCAACGACCGAAGGCTCGTTGAGCACGATGCCTTCACCTCGCACATACACGAGCGTATTGGCCGTACCAAGGTCTACCGCCATGTCGCGGCCTAAAATGTTGGAGCTGAACCGAGCCATCTTGGGGATTTCGCTAACGCTAGTCGTGGGGATTCACTGCCCGAGCAGCCAATTCGGGATATTGGAATTCGGGTCAATCGTTCGGGATATTGCGGCCAACGCAGCGCCACGCGCACACACGGCCACGCCACACTGCAATCAAACTGTAACAACTGATCAGGCTGGAAACCAGAGCGCGATTTCACGAACGGCCGATTCATGGGCATCCGAACCGTGAACCAGGTTCTCATTGGTGATCGTTGCGAAGTCCCCGCGGATCGATCCCGGCTGGGCATCGTCGACGTTGGTTTTGCCAATCAGCATGCGCATCAGGGAAAAAGTGTTGCCATCGGGACCCTCGATTACCATCGCCACAACTGGCCCGCGGGTCAAGAAGTCAACAAGTTCGCGGTAGAACGGCTTGTCGGCATGCTCCTCGTAGTGGGCCTCAGCCAACGCGACCGACGGAATCCGCATATCCATTTCCTTGATCACAAGGCCCTTGCGCTCGATCCGGCTGACTATCTCGCCCACGAGTCCGCGTTCCACGGCGTCGGGCTTACACATGATGAAGGTCTGATTCACATCCCAACACTACGAAACAGACCGATTGTTGCTCCAGCCCGGTGCCTAGGTTGTTGCCCCACCCGGCGGCTCCGGGTCCCCGCCCGGGTCACCATCGGGCGAAGCTGCACTCAGAGCGGTCAGAACCTCACGTGCAGCGCCCAGCAGGTGGAACGATCCGCACACCAACACAAGATCCTCATCCGCCGCTGCTCGCAACGCTGTAGCAATCGCTACGTATGGGTCGACCACCGTCTCGGTGGGAAGCCCTGCTTCGGAACAGGCTGCGGCCAGTTCCTCGGCTCGAACAGACCGGCCGCCGGGCACAGTTGTGCAAATCACCACATCGGGCATGATTCCGCTCACGGCCTCGGCCGCTGAAACCAAGTCACGCCCGGCCATCATCGCGAGCACCACCACCCGACTTCCGAGTACGGCGAAGTCTTCATCGAGGGTGCCCGCAAGAGAGTCCAGCGCGTCGGGATTGTGCGCTCCATCCAGCACCACAAGCGGCTGATGGGCAACCACCTCGACCCTGCCGGGCAGAAGCAGTTCGGCAAACCCCTGGTCGATTACATCTTCAGCCAGGGAGCGGTCGACGAACTGTTCCACCGCTTCGATCGCCACTGCGGCATTACGTGCCTGGAAATCGCCGTGCAAGGGCAACAGAACTCCGTGATGCTCACCATGGGGACCGAACGTGTCCAGAACTCGTCCACCCACGGCAAGACGAACGTCGGAAAGCCCGAAGTCGCGACCGGCTGCCAATACGGGTTCGGCTCCCTCCGCAACGAAGACTTCCACGAGATATGGATCCACATCACCTATCACGGCAGGCGATCCCGCAGTGATGATGCCGGCCTTCTCGGTGGCGACCGTCTGCTCCCATCCGTCGGCAAACTCGGTGTGGTCTCCGCCGATCGACGTGACCACTGCAACATCGGCGTTGGCAACGTTGGTGGCGTCGTAGCGACCGAGCAGTCCGACCTCGATCACGGCGGCGTCCACCGGAGCTTCGGCGAACCATCGGAAGGCAGCTGCGGTGACGATCTCGAACCAGGTGGGTCGTGTCGACAGAAGACCTTCCACGGCGGCGATTCCGCTCAACACCTCCGCCAGTTCCTCGTCGGATATCCCCAGCCGATTTCGCGCAAGCCTCTCATTGATCACCGAGATGTGAGGACTCGAATAGGTACCCACCGAGAAGCCGTTGGCTTCGAGCAATGACGCCGCCATCGATGCCACGGAACCCTTGCCGTTGGTGCCCGTGACGTGGATGATCGGAACGGCATCTTGTGGATCCCCCAATACCGACATCAACTCCACCATCGGCTCAAGGGAGAGCCCCTCGATGTTTCCGGCGGCCACGCCAACCGAAGTCGATTCATGGCTGATGTGGGAATCGAGCCAACCCAGCGCCTCGGATATCTCCACAACCGCTGCCAATCAGGACGCAGCGCGTCGGGGGCGACTGCTCTTGGTCTGCGCGGTACGTGGAACCAGCGTCGGGTTCATCTTGTCGACCACGGCTTCCTCGTCGATGACCACCTTGGCCACGTCGTCACGCGATGGCAGTTCGTACATCACTCCGAGGAGGACCTCTTCGAGAATCGCCCGAAGCCCGCGGGCCCCGGTCCCGCGGACCATGGCCTGGTCAGCCACTGCGCCCAGCGCTTCGGGGGTGAATTCCAGCTCGACATCTTCAAGCTCGAAGATCTTGCGATACTGCTTGACAAGGGAGTTCTTCGGCTCGGCCAGGATTTGAATCAAGGTCTCCCGATCCAGGTTCTCCACCACTCCAATTACCGGTAGGCGACCCACAAATTCCGGGATGAGGCCGAATTTCAGGAGATCCTCGGGGAGCGCCTCGACTAGGAGATCCGACTCATTGGTGGTGTCCACCGAACGTATCTCGGCACCGAAACCGACTCCCTTGCGGCCCACACGCTGCTCGATGATCTTGTCCAGACCGGCAAAGGCGCCACCACAGATGAACAACACGTTGGTGGTGTCGATCTGGATGAACTCCTGATGCGGATGCTTGCGGCCGCCCTGCGGTGGCACAGCAGCCTCAGTGCCTTCCAGGATCTTCAGCAGGGCCTGCTGGACTCCCTCTCCGGACACATCGCGGGTGATCGAGGGATTCTCGGACTTGCGCGCAACCTTGTCGATCTCGTCGATGTAGATGATCCCCTGCTCCGCCTTCTTGACGTCGTAGTCGGCGGCCTGGATCAGCTTGAGGAGAATGTTCTCCACGTCTTCGCCGACATATCCGGCCTCGGTGAGCGCAGTTGCGTCAGCTATCGCAAACGGCACGTCGAGCATGCGGGCCAACGTCTGTGCGAGCAGGGTCTTGCCGGATCCGGTAGGTCCGATGAGCAGAATGTTCGACTTCGAGAGCTCAACCTCGTCGGTTCCGCGGGGCTCATGCTGAATCCGCTTGTAATGGTTGTAGACAGCCACCGAGAGGATCTTCTTGGCGGTCTCCTGACCCACGATGTAGTCATCGAGGAACTCGAATATCTCCTTGGGGCGAGGCAACTCGCCGACCTCGAAGTCGGTTTGCTCGGACAACTCCTCTTCAATGATTTCGTTGCAGAGGTCGATGCACTCGTCGCAGATGTAGACACCCGGACCGGCAATCAGCTTCTTCACCTGGCGTTGCGTCTTGCCGCAGAAGGAACACTTCAGCAGTTCTCCGCCTTCACCGAATTTGGCCACCGAGGATCCCCTCATAGTTGATTCCGACCCGGCAACGGGCTTGCGCTCGGAAGTACCCAGTGTGGCAGACGTGGACCTGCCGGGTGGCTGACCGTCAGCGAATCGGTGCGATCGGCCCGGATGTGTCGGTATGTGACCTGGGCTCGATTACCTCATCAACGATGCCGTACTCCTTGGCATCCTCGGCGGTCATGACGAAATCACGATCGGTGTCGGCAGCGATGCGCTCCGGGTCCTGACCGGTATGGCGAGCCAGGATATTCTCGAGAGTGACCTTCAAACGCATGATTTCGTTCGCTGCGATCTCGAGGTCGGAGACCTGCGCGTATCCGCTCTGGCCCTGCGGCTGGTGAATGAGGATTCGGGAGTTCGGTAGTGCAAGGCGCTTGCCGGGTGCACCCGCGGCCAGCAGGACCGCAGCCGCGGACGCAGCCTGACCAAGGCAGATCGTGCTCACCTCCGGCTTGATGTACTGCATCGTGTCGTATATCGCCAGGAGGGCGTTGATGTCGCCGCCCGGGGAGTTGATGTAGATGCTGATGTCCCGATCGGGGTTTTCAGACTCCAGGAACAACAGCTGCGCACAAACCAGGTTTGCGATGGTGTCATCGATTCCGCTGCCGATGAAGATGATGTTCTCGCGCAGGAGCCGCGAGAAGAGGTCCGAATGGCGCTCTCCCCTGCTCGTCTGCTCTATGACATTGGGGACCATGTAGTTGTAGGCCCTGAGGCGGTTGTTGGCCTCGGGATTGTCTGCGCTCACCAGTTCTCCTCAATTCTGTTTCGGCTCACCGTACTCGTTGACCGTGACATTCAGATCCCGGCCCTTGCCGCTGTCAACCGCTGAGTTCAGTGATCGTGGTCGGCGTGATCGTGGTCGTCACCGGCGTGATCATGGTCGTCACCGGCGTGATCATGGTCCGCGTGACCGTGGTCAGGCTCCTCAGCGGGCGGCTCCAGCATCTCCGCGGGAACGGTCTTGCCCTCGGAGTCAACGAACTCACTTTGTTCGAGCAACCAGTCGAGGGCCTTCTGGCTGGCAAGGTCTGCCCGCAAGGCTGTGAGCTGACCCGCCTCGGTCAGTTGCTCCATCGCCTGCTCGATCGACATGCCGCCGGAACCGACCATCTCGGCAATTTGATCCTCGAGTTCTTCGTCGGTGACGGCGAGATTCTCGGCGGCAGCTATCGCCCGCAGAGCCAGATCGACCTTCACACCTTCCACAGCCGCTTCGCGCATCTCTTCGCTGAAACTGGCGGGGTCCTTGCCGATCATCTGCAAGTAGTCGTCCATCGCTATGCCGCTGGCTCCCAACTGCTGAGCCATGTTCTGCAAACGCTGCTGCATCTCGGCCGAGATCATGGAATCCGGAATCTCATCGTCGACGAGCTTCGCCAACTCGTTGCCCACCCGTGTGCGCACTGAATTCCGGGTTGCTTCTTCGCTAGACGTCACCAGCCGTTCCCGGGTGCTGGCCTCGAACTCCACGGCAGTGTCGAATTCGGTGGCGTCGCTCACGAACTCGTCTGTGAGTTCGGGCAGAACGCGTTCCTGAACCCCCTGAACGGTGACCTCGAACTCCACCGAGCCCTCTTCGGGATCAGGATGATCCGCCGTGAACTCCACCACGTCGCCGGCTGAGGTTCCCGTGAGGTTCCCGTCGAACTCCGAGGCAATCATGCCCGATCCGATGAGGTAGCTGTAGCCCTCGACATCGAGGCCATCGAGTGCTTCACCGTCGCGGGTTCCCAGGATGTCAACTGTGACGTAGTCGCCATCACCGGCAGCGCGCTCAACGTCTTCGAGTTCGCCGTACTGACCCCTGAGGCGGTCGATCTCCTCCTGAAGGTCGGAGTCGGACACTTCGGGGTTCGGCAACTCCACACGGAGGCCGTTGTAGCCGGCAACCGTGATCACCGGGCGAACCTCCACGATTGCGGAGAAAGTGATGTCACCTTCCTCCTCACCGGAGGTCACGTCCAGTTCCGGGGGAGCAACCACGTCCACGTCGTGGAAGATCACGGCCTTGGTGTACTCCTCCGGCAGGGCGGTGCGCAGGGCCTCGGAGCGGGCGTATGAGGTGTCGATCTGCTTCTCGAGCAGTTTGCGAGGCGCCTTGCCGGGCCGGAAGCCCGGAATGCGGACCTCGTTCGCGATCTCTTTCCACGCAGCTTCAAGAGCCGGTTCGAGTTCTGATTCTTCGAGGTCGACGACGACCTTGACCTTGTTGTCTTCGAGGGGTTCAACGGTGCTTTTCACAGACCGAAGAGTCTAGGGGCCGGACGATCCGCGTCCCCATTCCGATCTTGGCCAAGCCTCCGACTTCGGGTGGAACGTCCGACTGTGAGTACCCTTGAACGCTCGGAGTCGTTCCGAAACATTGGTCGGGTTCCACGGGACGTGGCGCAGCCTGGTAGCGCACCTGCTTTGGGAGCAGGGGGTCGGGAGTTCAAATCTCCCCGTCCCGACCACCACCCGGTCATCCGCTTCTGCGGCGGAAACCACAGGTCAATCACCTCCAGGCGGTGGTGAGGTGAATCGAGGTGTCCCGAACCCGGGCGTTGGGTGCCTCGCCGGTGATCCCTCGACGACAATTGGCTGCCGGAGCAGGAAATTCCAGTACTGTGCTGACCAAACATCCGGGCTTTGCCCCGGACCCAGCCCCAGGGGGATTGATGCATTCCAAACCGTGGAAACTTCTGCTCGTTGTCATGGCGGCGCTTGCGTTGGTCGCAGGCGCGTGCGGCAGCGACGACGACAGCGACAGCGAAGACACCAGCGCCAACACGTTGAAGGTGCCACAGGACTACGACACCATTCAGGAAGCTGTCGATGCAGCAGCCGAGGGTGATCTCGTACTGATCGATGAGGGCGTGTACAACGAGGCCGTCGACGTCGTCACACCCAACATCACGTTGCGCGGGACCGATCGAAACAAGGTGATCCTCGATGGCGAGTTCGAGCTGGAGAACGGAATTCGCGTACCCGAAACCGACGGCGTTGTGGTGGAGAACATGACTGCCCGCAATTACGTCACCAACGGTTTCTTCTGGACCGGTTCCGACTACTACAAGGGCTCCTACCTGACCGCGTACCGCAACGGCGATTACGGCGTGTACTCCTTCGATGCATACCACGGACAGTTCGACAACAGCCTCGGATGGGGCAGTCCCGACGCCGGTTTCTACGTGGGCGAGTGTTATCCGTGCGACATGTTCATCGACAATGTCGACGCGCAGTACAACGGCCTCGGCTATTCGGGCACGGATTCGGGCGGCGACCTCTATGTGATCAACTCGGACTTCACGAACAACCGGGCGGGAATCGTGCCCAACTCGGGCGCCTACGAACTCTGCTATCCGAGCCGCGGTTCGGTGATCGCAGGCAACCGGATCTGGAACAACAACCTCGTCGACGGTCCCGGCATCAACGTGTCACTGCTCGCCCAGAGCAACGGCATCCTGCTGGGTGGCGCCGTTCAGACAATCGTTGAGAAGAACCTGGTATGGGATCACGAGCGGGGCGGGATCATCTCGGTCCCCTATCCGGAGGAGGACGCCCGCGACATTGCTCCCGACAAGAGCACCTGGGAAACACCGTGTGAGGAAACCCTCGACAACGAACCGGCCGAAGAGGTCCCGGATTGGGTGATCTGGCATCCCTGGGAAAACGAGGTAACCGGCAACACCGTGGAATCCTCAGGTATGGCGGATCTCGCTGTGGCAACTGTTGATCCGGCCATACTCGGCAGCCCGTCTGACGGGGTCACCACGGCTTCGCTGGAAAATTGCTTCTCCGACAACACGTTCACCACAAGTGCTCCGGCCGACATCGAGGCGCTCGCACCTTGTGACGGTGATCCCACCTCCGATGACTGGGCCAACAACGAACTCGACCTGGTCGGCCTGATGGGGAACCCGGCGGCAGAACCACCCGAGGGTTTGTACCAGACCACTCCGGAGCCCCCGGAGCAGGAGAACATGCCCGGTGACGTCACGGAAATCCCGCAGCCCTACACCGGTCCCGAACTTCCCGACGTTGACTCCATCGAGGTTCCCTCCAAGCCGGACGACAGCTGAGGCGTCTGATCAGTGGCGGGCACTGACCAGAAGTTTCTGCCGGCGGTCATCGCCTTGGCCGTGATCGTCCTCGGAGCGGCGGCGGCAGCGATTGCGCTGTCGCCGCCGGCCTCCGAGAGTGCGCACCTGCACGCGTCGAGGTCTCCGAGTCTGAGCGGGGAATACCCGACGCCGGAGCGGCACACGGGACCTCAGGGGCGCGTCGGGCAGTTCATCGCGAAGTGCGCATACAGCCACTCTGCACCCGATGACCCGATCGTGCACTATCAGCACCCCGGCCGTTCCCACCGTCATGATTTCTACGGCGCCGTCGCCACCAACGCGTTCTCCACGCCGGAGCAGCTCCTCGCAGGTGAAACCACCTGCACCAAGACCGCCGACAAGGCCGCCTACTGGCAACCGACGTTGTACGACCACGACGAGATCGTGGAACCCGTGGAAGCAATCGCCTACTACCGCGCGGCCCCGGGTGTGACTCCAACGGACGTTCAATCGTTTCCGTTCGGCCTGGCCATGATCGCCGGCGATCAAACTGCCACCTCACCACAGGTTGGTGAAGCCGCCGGCTGGACCTGCGGAATTGATCCGATACTCACGCCCATGCCGCGCGATTGTGCAGATCAGAGCCCGCTGCATCTGAATCTGACTTTCCAGGATTGCTGGGATGGCGTCCACATCGACAGCGACGATCATCAGGCGCACGTCACGTACTCCACCGCCGGAGAGTGCCCATCGTCGCATCCGGTGCACATTCCGCAGCTGACCACGGCCATCAAGTACCCGATCTCAGGATCGGGACACGACTTCCGACTGGCGTCGGGCCACACCTACTCGGCTCACGGCGACTTCCTCAACGCGTGGGAACCCGAGGGACTCGAACGGGAGATCCAGATCTGCATTCACCGCAATGTGGTGTGCAACCTGAACAACAACAAGGACGACGACGCCCTGTTGCAGTAGTTGCCCGCCTCAGTGATCCACCTGGCACGGAGCCCAGTGATCCACTTGCCACAGGGAAATACCGTGCTTTGGCGTTTCGCGCTGCGCTTGTGGCCCCAGCCAGCTTCAGGAGCGCAGAGTCAAGCCAGTTACTCGACCACGTTCACGCGGCCGACCATACCCTTGGTCCTGGTGCCGTGCAGCGTGCAGTAATACAGGAACTCGCCGGTCTCATCGAAAGTCACCGAACCTTCGTCACCAGCGTCGAAGTCTGCGGTCTCGATGGGCTCGAAGGCATCGTCCTCAGACGGAAACACGTTGTGCGGATTGAGACCGTTGTTGACGAAGTTGACCGTCGTACCAGCATTGACCTCGATGTACTGATCCGTGAACCGATTGTCGAGGGCTTCTACCTCAACCTCGCTGGAGCCGGTGTGGTCCTTGTACTCGACTTCCTCCACCGCCTCTTCGCTGGAGGAATCCGAGTCATTGGGAGAACTGCTGTCGCTGTCTCCACAACCAGAGAGCGCGATGGCCAGACCAATGGGCAGCA
>JAHRAZ010000049.1 GCA_020027475.1 Microthrixaceae bacterium | reverse complement strand
GTTGTGCGCCCCCTGGGACTTGAACCCAGAACCTGCGGATTAAGAGTCCGATGCTCTGCCAAATTGAGCTAGAGGCGCATGTATTTCCCCCACGTCGGGGGATGTTCCCGCCCGGAGGCGGTCACAGATAGTAGCGACTCGGCGCGCACTGCCCACAACGGGATCAGTGCACGCCGCTCGCTTTGGGGTGATCGAGGGGATTTGAACCCCCGGCCTCCAGGGCCACAACCTGGCGCTCTAACCGAGCTGAGCTACGACCACCATGACAAGGTGCGCCATGATATACCGTCCAACACTCGCCCCCGTAGCTCAGCTGGATAGAGCGACGGCCTTCTAAGCCGCAGGTCACAGGTTCGAATCCTGTCGGGGGCGCAAGCCGAACAATTCCGGTTGAATTGCGGAAGTACAGCGACCCACTCCGGTCGTGGCCCGCTCATGCAGTCACCGACTCCGGCGCCTCCTGGGCGGCAACCGGGCCCGATCGGGGTTGTGTAGCGTTCAACACAAGTGCTGTCCTCATTGATGATCGGCGCGGTCGCCCATCAGGCCGACCCAGCGCCCCCCGACTTCCCGACTCAGGCCGACATCAACGGACCCAGCGAGACTCCTTTGCCCGGAACCGAGATCTTCTGGCCGGTTCTCGGTGTGTTCCTGACCTTTCTGGGGCTCGTTGGCGTGACTGCATATGTACTCCTCAGACGGCGAAGAATGCGTCGGGGTGCCGAGATACCAAGGCGGCGTTGGGTCGTCGCCCCGGCCCTGGTGGTCCTCTTTGGTTTTGCCTTCTTCCTGATCACGAGGCCGCCCGCGTACGTGACGCCTGAGTTCCCGGCGATTCCTCAGGTGCTACCCGACGAGGCGTTCTATTACCAGGACATTTCGGATCTACCTGTCCACGCGGATTCGCCGGACATGATCTCCTCGCTTGGACCGCTGCCATTGAATCCGGCGGCTGGTTCGACCGTCCGCAATGGCTCGGTCTTAGGGCGTCCGTTCAACCTCTCGGACGCTACGACGCCACTCAGCAGCGTCGATATGTACTACAAGGATGGGCCGTATCCGGGCCCGTATCCGATCACGAATCCGGCGTATGTCCAATCAGCTCCAAGCTTCAAGGTGGACAATAACTACATCGCTGTTGATTTCGGGACGAATCAGATGTGGGAGCTGGGAAACGCGCGCAAGAATTTCGGTACCTGGAATGCTGCATCGGGAGCCCTCTGGGATCTGACCAGCCTGGAGTACCCACGCGGCAGAGTCACCGGATCGGGTTTCCCGATACTTCCCGGGCTCTTCACCTACGAGGAGGTTGCCGGTGGCAGCGTGGACCATGTTGTTTCGGCCGGAATGCCGGGGACCAGGGAGGGAGAGTTCGTCTGGCCTGCCCGCGCAACCGACGGAACGTCCACGGATCCGAAGGCTCCCCCCATGGGGTCCTGGTTCCGACTCAAGGTCGAAACCGACCTGTCAGACCTTGGTCCGCAGGCAAGCGTTGTCGCAGAAGCGTTGAAGAAGCACGGCATGGTTCTGGCAGACACCGGCGGGGCCTTAGGTGTGGACGGCACGCCGGATCGCCGGTGGGACGACGCCGATCTGGCAACACTTCGGACCCTCACCATTGAGGATTTCGAGGTGGTCGACTCCTCAGGACTGATGGTGAGCCCCAACTCCATGAGCGCTGCCGGCCAAGGACCCTGACATCCACATGGGTACCCAACCCGCACAGCGGTGACTCCCCACAGACGAGCAGTTTCTTTGCACATTCTCAGTTTCGGAAGTGCGTGAACCCGACCAGATTCGGCTTGTCCCAAGTTCATGCTTGGATGGATACATGCGGACCCGAGGACTGCGACTGGGCAGGTTGGCCGGAGTGGAGGTGAGCGCCGACTTTGGTGTTCTCCTGATCTGCGCGTTCCTGGCCTGGTCGTTCTCGAGTGGTCTCCTACCCGCCGCCGTTCCCGGTCACGTGTCAATCACCTACTGGAGTGTCGGCACGGTCGGGGCCATCGCCTTCATCGCTTCACTTCTGGGTCATGAGATGGCGCACTCCATGATTGCCAGGCGCAACGGGCTGACCGTGGAAGGCATCACACTCTGGATGTTCGGCGGCGTTGCGGTGTTCAGCGGCGAAACAAAGGGCCCTGGAGCCGAATTCAGAATCGCAGCCGCCGGTCCAGCCGCAAGTCTGGCCATTGGTGCTGCTTTCTGGGGCTCCGCCGTCGCTTTCTCCAACATGCTTCCTGAACTCTGGGTGGTGATGCTCGGCTGGCTCGGAGTGATCAATGTCTTCCTGGCGGTGTTCAATCTCCTGCCCGGTGCTCCGCTCGACGGTGGACGAATCCTTGGTTCCATCATCTGGAAGGTCAGGGGTGACCGCGCCGCCGGCCGTCATGGCGCTGCCCAGGTGGGCAAGGTTCTGGGACTCCTGCTTGTAGCCGGTGGTATCGCAGAGATGATCTTCACAAAAAGCAGTGTCTCCGGAATCTGGACCGCAATGATCGGTTGGTTCCTGTTCAACGCTGCTCGAAACGAATCCACCTACTACGCAGCCGAACGCTCCATGGCTGGGGTCAGTGTGGCGTCGGTGATGTTGTCACCGGTTCAGGTCGCCGTCAGTTGGTCATCCGTCGCCGCTGTGGTCAATGGTCCATTCGCCACATCCGAGCAGACATTCGTTCCCATCACAGACGCAACGGGCCGAGTTGTGGGAGTTGTTCACCTTGATCAGCTGAAGCGCGTTCCCGCAGATCAGTGGCAAACCCTCACAGCCGCCGAGGTGATGGAGTCCCCGCCGAACGCCGCTTGGGTGGAAGTCGGCGACTCAATGGGTCACGCGATGGAACTGATGGCCCAGTCGGGACACGCCTTCGTGGTCGACGGTAGTGATCTGGTCGGGCTGATCGGACCCGATGAGATCGAGCGAGCAGCTAGTGATGGTCCCCGCCGGGCATCGGAATCCCCGCCAACTCCCGCTGAACCGGTATCGGCACCCTCAACCATGCCGGCTTCCCCTCCGCTCGCGGACCCGGTCCACGCCGCTCCCCCGGGCAGCGCGCAGCGCACGCCTGCCGGAGGACCAGTACCTCCACCGCCGCCGCGGGCGCCGTCACAGAGTTGGTCGCCCCCCGGGGATCAGTAGTCAACTCTTGGTCCGGAGTTACCTGTGGGTTCGGCCGCGCAGGGCGGCGAAAGCCGCGAAGTGTGCAAAGAGTCCGATGAAGGAAATCGCCGCGAGCGCTTGGAGCATGGGGACCAGAACCCAGCCTTCGGACACGATGGACCTCATGCCCCGAAGCAGGTACGTGACCGGATTGAACTTCGCGACCGTCGCCAGCCAGCCGGTCAGGGCATCCTCGGGCACCAGCGCTGATGTCAGGAACGCGAACGGAAAGAAGATCAGAAAGGACTGATTCACCACTGTCGGGTTGCCCGTTTTCAACGCCAACGCATAGGGGACACCCGCATAGGCCACACTCCAGAGTCCTGCCACGACCATCAGGCCGAGGATTCCGAGCAGGCCGGTCTCGAATCTGACTCCGGCGACGATCGCCACGATCGTGACCGCCAAGGTGAGAAACATCGCCAACACGAAATCCGCAAACATGTGTCCGAGCAGCAGGGCACTGCGGCGAGCCGGGGAAAGTGTGAGTTTGTCGAAATAGCCGTTCTGGATGTCGAGTACCAGCGCGAGTGCTCTCGTGAGACCCGTAACCGTGAGTACCAGTGCGGTGGGAAGCTGAAATGCCTTGTAGTCGAATCCCGGGGCAGCGGACTCTGCCACCGTCTGCAGGGAACCGACGTTGATCGCGAAGAAGAAGGCGCCGATGAAGATCGGCGGGATGATGGCCTCAGGATCACGTAATGCGCCTCGTAGAGCCCGCATCGATATGGCCGTCATGTCGGCGAAGAACGAGGCCCTGCGAGCCCTGATCGGCTGTGAGGTGGCGGTCACGGCGACACTTCTTCCGGATCGGCTGAAGCACCGAAACCCTCACCTTCAGTCGGCTGATCCGGTTCTTCGGAACTGAATCGACTGCCGGTGATCTCGAGGAATACATCGTCGAGTGTTGGCTGGCGAAGGGTGAGGTTTCGCAGCGACACATTGGATTCATGAAGCCGGACGGCTACCTCACCAACGGTGGCGGGTCCGTCTGGTGTGTGGATGAGGACCTCACCGCCCAGAACCTCGAGGTGCTCGACCCCGGCAACACCATCGAGGGCATTACACGCCTGGGTGGCGTCACCTTCCACTTGCGCAATTATCACGTCGTGACCCAACGAACGTTTCAGTTCGGTCGGTGTGCCCCGAGCCACGATCGTGCCGTCGTCGATGATTCCGATTCGTTCCGCCAACTCATCCGCTTCCTCCAGGTACTGCGTGGTGAGGAAGACGGTTGTTCCCTCTTCGGTGTTCAATCTGCGGATTTCCTCCCACACCCGCAGGCGGGAAGCAGGATCCAGGCCGGTGGTGGGTTCATCCAGAAACACGATTTCGGGCTGGTGGACCAGCGCACCGGCCAGATCGATGCGGCGCGCCATTCCTCCCGAGTAGGTCTGGATGCGATCGTTGAGCGCGTCGCCCAGATCCACCATCTCGGCCAATTCCGTGATCCGGCGAGCCCGCTCCGCGCGGTTGAGTCCGTAGAGCCGAGCCTGAAGGTCGAGGAATTCCCGTCCGGTCTGCTTGGGGTCGACGGCTGTTGCCTGCAGTGCCACGCCGATCCTCAGGCGTACTTCGCTTGCCTGGGTCTGTACGTCCGCTCCGGCAACTGTGGCATGTCCAGCGGTGGGCCGCAGGAGGGTTGTGAGCATTCGAACGCACGTGGTTTTGCCGGCGCCGTTGGGACCAAGGAACCCGAAGGTTTCGCCTGCCGGGATGTTCAGGTCGACATCGACCACAGCGACTTTGTCTCCGAAGGATCGGCCCAGTCCGGATGCCTGGATGGCGTATTCCATTCGACGGAGGCTATCGGCTGAGCCGGCCGATCCAGACCGTGCGCGGAGGTTGCCGGCACATGCCGAGGCCCGGGGCCTGCCATAATCATCGCCATGACTACCCATGTCCACCCGATTTTCGCGCGGGTCTATCGAGCACTTTCGGTGGCCACCGCAGACCAGATCGCACCGCATCGCCAGGAACTGCTGGCGGGTCTCTCGGGCAGGGTCATGGAGGTTGGTTGTGGAAACGGACTCAACTTCGAGCACTATCCGGAATCAGTTGATGAGGTTGTCGCCATAGAACCCGAGCCCTACCTGCGAGGGCTTGCAGTTGAGCAGGCAGAAGTCGAAGGCCGGAACATCATGGTGATCGACGGTGAGGCCGAGAGGCTTCCCGCAGAGGACGATTCTTTCGACGCCGTCGTTTGTTCCCTGGTGCTTTGCTCAATAGAGGATCCAGCCGGCGCGTTGGCCGAGATCCGACGGGTACTGCGTCCCGGCGGTGAACTCCGTTTCTATGAACACGTACTTGGCGACGGCAGATTGGAATCGGTACAGAACCGCATCGATTGGTTGTGGCCCAAGTTGGGCGCTGGATGCCACTGCAACCGGGATACCCTCTCCGCGATCGAGGCCGCCGGATTCGAGGTGGAGAAGTCCCGGGAACTGTCTCTGGACATCGGACGAGTTCGCACGCCGGTATCGCCCCACATCCTGGGGCTGGCCGTTTCACCCTGAAGTGCCATTACACCCTCAAGCGCCGCTTGACCTCGAGTGGCGAGAATCCGGATCTCGCCGTCCTGATCGGCGGGTAACCGCTCCTCGGGGACCGGATCAGCGGTCCGCTGCGATGCGGCGCCACACCGCTCTGGGAGTGTTGCGAAGGACACCGAAGAGGGGAGTGAGCAGTGCCGGTGAGGTGACTGTTTCCTTGTTGGCCGCCACAGCCTTCATGACCCGCTCTCCGACTGCTGCGGCGTCGGTGCTGAACGGTGCGGGATCGAGTCCCTCGGTCATTTTGGTGGATACGAAACCGGGTCGAACCACGAGCACGTTCACACCCGACCCTTTCAGTGCGTCACCCATACCCTGAGCGAAGTTGTCGAGTCCGGCCTTGGATGAGCCGTACACGTAGTTCGATTTGCGGGCTCGCATTGCCGCCACCGACGACAACACCACGATCGTGCCGGAGCCTTGGGAAGCCATGCGGGGTGCCAACTCAGCAAGCGCAGAGGCCGGGCCCGAAAAATTGCTTCGGACCATGAGGTCCACACCGTCGGCGTCCATGGAGAGCCCGGCATGATGACCCAGCATTCCCACGCTGACGATCACGAGATCAACGGTGCCCAGCACCTCGAAGGCTCGATCAAGCATTTGCGTGTGCGATTCGATCTCCAGGGCATCCCAGCGCAGCGCATTCACCTCCACGGCGGGGAGCGCCTTGCCAACTGCGTCGGATGCCTCCTCTGGGCGGCGGGCAGCCAACACAACCTTCTGCAAACCGTTGCCGGCAGCGGCAGCGAGAATCGCTGTCGCAATGTCTGATCCGCCGCCGAGAACCAAGGCGGTGTTTGTCGATGTTTCCTCTGGCACCGAGCAATTGTCTCACTGCTGTGCATGTACCGTGAATCCATGGCAAGCCCCAGCAAAGACGAACTACGAGATCGCCTTGATCCGATCCAGTGGCAGGTGACTCAGGAGGCCGGAACCGAGCCCGCATTCACCGGAAAATACTGGGATATGCACGACGACGGCACCTACCACTGCATTGTCTGTGATGTGGAGCTTTTCTCGAGTGACACGAAGTTCGAGTCCGGTTCGGGTTGGCCCAGTTTCTTCGAGCCGCTGGGGAGTTCCGCAGTTGTGACCGTGGAGGACCGCGCACATGGCATGGTTCGCACCGAGGTTCGCTGCGCCGGCTGCGATTCGCATCTGGGTCACGTGTTCCCGGATGGTCCCAATCCCACGGGGACGCGTTTCTGCATGAACAGCGCCGCGTTGAATCACGTGCCCGGGGAATCCGGCGAGTCCGACGAAAACAAGTAGAGAAACAAGCCTCGGACATATCGGGGTTCGGTCAACAATACGATTGGCCGACAAACTGGCAAACTGGCCGACAAACTGAAGGTGGGACATGGGCGAAGAAATTGCCGAATTCAGGATCGACGTACCCGACGAACAACTCGAGGATCTGCAGAGGCGACTCCACAACACACGGTGGCCCGATCAGGAAACTATTGCCGGATCCGAGGGTCCGTGGGGTCAGGGGATTCCGCTTCATTTCACCCAGGAACTGGCCCGTTATTGGCGTGAGGACTACGACTGGCGCGCCAGTGAGGCCCGATTCAATCAGATACCCCAGTTCCGCACGGTGATCGATGGCCTGGCGATTCACTTCATGCACATCCGGTCTCCGCACGAAGACGCATTGCCATTGATCATGTCCCACGGGTGGCCGGGGTCCTTCGTGGAATTCCTCAAGGTGATCGGTCCGCTCACGGATCCCACCGCTCACGGCGGAACTGCCGACCAAGCCTTCCATCTGGCGATTCCGTCATTGCCCGGTTTCGGGTTCAGCGACAAGCCCGATCATTGCGGCTGGGGTGTGCCCCGCATCGCCATGGCTTGGGAGCAGTTGATGCTCCGGCTGGGTTACGAGCGTTTTGCGGCACAGGGAGGTGACTGGGGATCGATGGTGACCACCGCGATGGCCACCGGGCATCCGGCACATCTGGCCGGCATCCACCTGAACATGCCCATTGTGGCACCGGATTCCGACACCCTTGACTCGTTGACCGAAGCCGAGATGGGTGCGCTGGCCCGCATGGACTACTACCAGAAAGAAGAATCGGGATACTCCACTCAGCAATCCACCCGTCCGCAGACCCTCGGTTACGCACTGGCAGACTCGCCGGTCGGGCAAATGGCCTGGGTGGTGGAGAAGTTCCACGCCTGGACCGATTGCGACGGTGATCCCCTCAGCATTCTCAGCAAGAACGAGTTGCTGGACAACGTGATGATTTACTGGCTGACCAACTCGGCGGCGTCCTCTGCGCGGCTGTATTGGGAGTCCTTCACCGACGTCAACTTCGATACGACCGACGTGCCAACTGCTTGCTCGATCTACCCTCATGAGATCTTTCGAACATCCGAACGCTGGGCGTCGAAGCGATTCACTGATCTGCGCCACTTCAACGAACTGGATCGAGGCGGACACTTCGCGGCTTTCGAGCAGCCGGAGTTGTTCGTGGACGAGTTGCGCAGCGGCTTCGCCTCGATGCGCTAGTCCTTGGGGCGTTTCGACCGGCCCTGAAGTGGTCAACACAGGAGAGATGAACATGGCAGTCCCATCCGACGCAGTACCCATGGAGAAGGTGGGTATGGACTACTTCGACTCGGCACCGGCCCGCTTCGATGCACATCAGATCATTCGAGCCTCACCCTCCGAGATATTCGACGTGTTCGAAGACGCAGCCGCCTGGCCCCAGTGGGCCATGCCGATCACGAAGGTCGAGTGGACTTCGGAGTTTCCGATCTCGATTGGTTCCACAAGAACCGTGTCAATGATCGGCGGCCTGATCGGATACGAGGAGTTCATCGCCTGGGACCGTGGCAAACGGATGGCTTTTCGCTTCAACGAGGCGTCACAGCCGGGCACGGACGCCTTCGCCGAGGATTACCGGGTGACCGAACTCTCCGAACAACGTTGTCTGGTGGAGTGGACCATGGCCATGTCGCCCTCGGGACCGGCAGCCAAGGTGTTCCCGATCACAGCACCCCTTCTGTCCGGTGGCCTGTCGTGGATGCTGCGACAATTCCGCATCCAGGTCGAGACGACCGTAGGCACCGCTTAGGTCTCAATCGCAAGGTCTGCATCGTCTGGCCCCGTGGGCGAAACCTCGCCACTGTCCGAGCCGACCGAATCGGGAGCGGTGTGGTGAACAATGTTCAGGTTTTTCCGGATTTCTGGGTGAAATCACCCAATCCGGCGTTAGGGTGCCCTCAACGTCATTCCGACAGATTCCTTCCTGAGGGGGAAAAATGAAACGTACGTCCCGCCTGCGACTATTGACGGTCGCGATTCTTTCGGCCTTCGGGTTGCTTGCAGCAGCCTGCGCTCCGCCGGCACCCGGTGGTGGACCTGCCCCGGTCGACTGGTCATTCAAGGGCACTTCGATGACCGTCTCGAACGTTCAGGACGAGGTCTGCATCCTTTTCTGTGTCAACACAGAGGACGAGCCATACCTGATGACCGTTGCGTTCCGCGTCAAGATCGGTGAACCGGGTTCCGCTCAATCGTGGGTGGTCAAGGGTTCGAACCTGAACGGCATGGAGGAAGGGGAAACATCGGCTCTCACGGGCGGCCAGCAGGGCAAGGTCAACTTTCCGGGAATCGTCCCGCTTGACCTGCTCAATGCGCTCAATCCCAACAACAAGATGGAGATTGTCGGCACCTACACATGGGCTGCCGAGGAGGACTTGATCGACTCGCTGTCTGCGGGAGCAGGTGGCGTTGCGAGCATCTTCAAGGATGCGCTCAACGACATCGTTGCAAGTTCAGAACTGCCTACTGAACCCGATGCCCTGATCCAACTCGTTCTCGACCTGTTGTTCAACAACATCGGTTCAGCGTTCAAGGTGATCCTCTCGAATATCCCTTGTCTCGGACTCTGTGACGATGTCCTCGGCGGTCGGGTGTATGTGGGCCTCGGTGCCACGGGCGTGCTTGGCAGCACGATTGACGGCCTCCTCGGTGGGTTCGCCGTTCCGTCAATCACCCTTGTCGGCGACAACTCAGTTCCGCCGAACATTCAGGGCGGCGGTGTCTACACCTTGAGCGGCGCCAAGTCCTTCAACAATCAGTCGTTTGTGGGTGCCGATGGCCACCACAAGTACGACTTCCTCTCGGGTCCGCTCTGATCTGAGGTAGCAAGGATCTGAGGTAGCAACCAAACTGTGACGAACCCGGGCCGTGTGCCCGGGTTCGTCCGTTGTTGTGGCTTACGGCAGGTGATCCTTGTTGTCGCAGACCACAGCCGGCTCCGCGATAAGGGGAGGCAGACTGA
>JAHRAZ010000025.1 GCA_020027475.1 Microthrixaceae bacterium | reverse complement strand
CAGGATCATGAGCCATCCGGTCAGATACCTGCCGGGTTTCCCCACCAACCAGTTCAGGAGCACCCTGATGTTGGACCCGACCCGATCGATTCGATCCTCCGTTGTATCCGCCATGTCGCTCACCTCGACGGCTCGCGACCAGGTGGATAGACCGCACCGACAGCGACCCGCGGCTCCGACGCGCTCAGATTCCCATCCAGATCACCGAGAGTGCTCAGAATTTCAGCGGATCGATCGCCGCCGATCTCCTCCAATGGTCTGAGCAACTCCCCGATCATGTGTTGATCTCATCTCCTCGGAACCTCCGCAGCCTCATGCACGGTACGCGATGCCACGCCGGTGGGGCGATCTTGGCGGAACACCCGCATCACGCGTACACAACGTCTGTGGCTCCTACGCCTGTAGCGATCCGAATGCAGTGCTGAGCACCCCGAGGTGAGATGAAACAGCGAATGCCGTTTCCGACTTGGGCGATGAACAGTTTGTGGCTACCGGCGCCAGCGGCGATCACAAGTCGATCCTCGCCAGGATTGGCGTAGATGGCTACCAGGGCCCCGGATTTCCCATCACCAAGAGTTGCACCGGAGGACTTCAAAGCCCGGGGGACCGTATCATTGGCACCTGAACGACTCCGCAAGCCGGAGCCATACACGGCTGCGGCAGCGCCACCGCCCTCGGCCCTGCCAAGAACGGCGGAAGGAGACCCAGTAGATCCCAGCCAAACGCTCGCGTTTCGGTCCGTGGAGCGAAGTTCATTCCCGGCCAGCCCTTCGGCGGCCCATTCCAAGGCTTCTCGGTGGTGCGGGGCGAGACCTCGTGTGGCCACGAGCAGGTTCACGGCTCACAGCTCGTTGCCGCCCAACTTGGGCCTTGAGTCAGCAGTTGCCCCTACGGGTCCAAAATGACAGAGTTCGGCCGTATCGACATCGGACCGTGGAGCCGATGGCCGGAGTCGCAGCAAGCGAGTATGTGCGGTCCGGTAGGTTGGCTGATCAATGGCAACCACGGACGGGATGGAGAGCGATACCCCTGCAGCGACAGGGGCCGACCTGAGCATGGTGAACCCATCTCAGATGAATGCGAACCAGAGCCTGGAGTCTAGGAACCGGCTGTCCGAAAGAAGCTTGGCGGTGGCCATCACGACAGCAGCCGTCATCACCGTGTTGGTCAGCAGAACATGGGTGGCCGCGGCCGCGGTGCTGCCCAAAGGGATGGACGTTCTCGGCCCGTGGGCAGCTGCATTCCAGATTGCTGGTGAGAGTCCAGCCATTGACATGTTTGATCTACCGACTTACAGCGTGGCGATGGGGGCGGTCCTGGCGCCCCTGGTGATCTTGGTAGATGAACCCACCTTGCGATATCAGATAGCCATATACATGGTCGGACTCTTTCCCATCGGCGCTGGTTGGTTCACCACCAGGTACATCCGGCGGGTTACTGACTGGAGTCCCCTGGCCCTTTCGGTCAGCTTCGCAGTACCACTCCTGCTGGTGTCGGTCTCCCTGACGAGTTCCGTCACTTGGGCCGAGCCGCTGGTGCTGTTGTACCTGACGGGTTGGTTAGCCCTCATGTCCCTGACCGTTGCCAAGGGCAATATCGCCTGGAGCGCCGGACTGGCCGCATTCTCAGGCCTCGGATATCTCGTGCACGGTCGACTGGTTCTGCTGCCGTTCGTGTGGGTGTTGGCAGTCGCCGTCATGGGATTGGAGGATCGTCGGCGAGGCAAGCGTGACACACGCTGGGTTGCGGTGGAGACGATCACCGTTCTCCTGTGTAGCGCCATCGCCCTCTACGCTGCACGAAGATTCGGTTCCGCAGTGATCAGCGCCGCGTGGAGCAAACCGAACTACTCCTCGGAATCGGCATTCTCTGAATCCGTCGATACGATGCAATATTGGTTCGCAGCCCTGAGAGCGGCCGTCGGGCAGATGTGGTATTTGGTCACCTCTACGGCGGGGTTGGCCGTGGTCGGCGCAGTCGTCCTGGGCAAGGAGATTCGCCAAATGTTCGGTGGCGCCAGCGACATAAGCGTACGGCGCGGGAGGCTGGCTTCGATCGGACTTCTGGCTCTCCTGTCCGTGATCGCCACGAGCATCCTGTCCATCACCCCGGGCACAATCGATACCCCAGCCCGCGCCGACTACCTCATATATGGACGATACGTCGATCAGGTTGGTGTAGTTCTCGCCGCAATAGGCGGGCTGGGCCTTCTGGAATTCAGCCGGAAACGGGTGCGCAACGTTCAGATGGTTTCCGTTTCATTGATGATCCTGTTGGTATTCACGATGAAGCTGATCCGAGATTCCACGTTTGATGCTCCGGTTCCGCTACTCGAATCCGTGATATCCGGAGTGTCCACATGGCCCTTCGCCCGCCAAGGACTGGACGTGGTTCGCTGGACCCTCATCGGAGCCATTCTCGGTTGTCTACTGCTGGCCTTCCGGTACTCGGGCCGCCGACAGGTTGCCGCGGTGGTAGTGATACTGCTGCTCGCGGGTTCCGTCGCGGCAAGCCATACCGGGGTAGAAATCCACGGCCGCTGGGATAACTCAGTCCTCTACGAGGGTTACCCGCCCGCAGCTCCGGGCCTGGAACGAGTTCTGGTGGCAGAAGACGCCTTGGCCGGCACGGCATACAAGTACAACTCGCCTTCGCAGCAGTACTACTTGGCCTCAACGGGCTGGGATTTTCTGATCGTGCCCGAATCATCGGCGGAACTCAGCTCTTCAACTCCACCGGACACGGGAATGGTGGTCCTGCTCCACGACACTCCACCGCCCGGTGGCAACTGGTGCCAGATGCCACCATATTCCAACGTCAAATTCTGGGCCCGCATCAGTGCTGGAATACCGGGAACTCCTGGGGGCGCCTGCCAGTTGACCCCACCCTGAAACAACGACACCAGCAGAACCGGAAAACGGCGAGCGTCGGAGCCGATCCGCGGCCACTTTGGTTCCCCATCAGGTACGATTCAACGTCGCTCACGAATCCACAATGTCCTTCCTCACACTCGCTATCAGCACCACAGCGGCAGGGATCATCATGACCGCTCCGATCCAGGCCGGGGAGTTGTAGCGGTAATGTGGGCCGGCAATCGCGACGATCGAAAGCCCTTGGGCAACGATCGGAATCAAGGGCACCAGAAGCCACGTTGAGCGCCGCCGAATCGCGGCGGCAACAAGCAGGATGGCCAGCGTCCAAGACCATGTGGCAGCACGCCAGAGAAGTATCTGCCGCGCCGATCCATCTTCGATAGTTCTGAGAACGTCCCTCGCCCGACTCCCCAGTCCGTCCACGAGGGGATCCGAATGGACGCCGTGTCTATTAGTCACGACTTGGTCATGAAGGGTTTCGAATGAGACGAGTTCCTCGTCAGAAGGAATTGGGTTCCAGGTCGAACTGGCTGCGCAGACGTGGTTTCCCGCGAGCAGAAGGGGATTCTGAACCAACTCCTCCCTCCATTCGTCCCGCAGTGCACCGAGATCGACCTCAGAATTGTTCCAAAGACTTCTGGTGAACGAGCTGCCGGCCCAGTGACACTCGTAGTCCCGCCGGTATTGGGCGATTGGGGCCAACTCGTCCATCGCCGACCTCGCTGGCTCGTCCAGATCCTCCGGCCGGTGCTGTGCCACGGCCGCAAGGTCGAGAACTGCCGGCGTTGTGCGCCAAACCTCCGGGGGACCATTGACTCCGACGGCTGGATAGAGAATTCGGGTGACGACAACGAAAATCACCGCAGAGGCACCAACTGCTGCCACAACATATTTCCGAGGCTTTTCAGCGGTCAGAAGGATGGGTAGCAGCAGCAGCAGCCAGACCAGGATCCCGTTGGACCGAAGAATCAGGATCGCTGTCAGACCCAACCCCAGCCGCACCACCGAGCCGATCTTCGGCCCCGCGATTCCATAGGAGGTACGTGCGCAAGCGGACCGGATCACCCACTCGCAGATGAGCAGGAACCCCACCGCATACGGGATGTCCTTCCAGATGTGAGCCGCGAATGCACCCACTGGTGGCAGACACGCGATCAAGACACCGAAGCCGTACACAGCCCAGCGCGGACCCCCCAGGTCGACGGCCACCCCCAGCAGGCGCCTGATCGCCCAGGCCAGCATGATCACTTGGACTCCGGCCAGCAATGACGGGGAACCAACGAGATCCATGGAGATCCCCAACATCCACGTGTAGACGGGGGGATGCCAGTTGACCAATTGACCACCCAGAGCCTGGTTGAGTGAGTCGACCGAGTCGTTGGTCATCACCGCCGGCCACAACGCTGCCAGCCAGACCACCATGGGAGCAGCCAGAGCCGCCCAGGCGATCGCATCGGGACCCGTGGGCAAGAGCGCGGTGCTCGCCCGCCCAACTCCAGGGTCCTCGAGACCGTGCGGACCCGCCACCCCAGATGCCTCTGGATCCGAGACGGTCTCCACGCTCGACTCGGTGGGCATCACTCGGAGGCAGTCTCAGACTCTGCGGATGCCGGCCAATCCGACACCAGTCGCAGCAGTGACCCACGGAAGCTGTCCTCCGAGAAAGAGTCCAGGTAATCCCAAGGGGGCAAGGGCCTCCCCGTGACTCGATCCGCGTCAACCGCTTCGATCAGCGCCGCTGCCAATGGATCGATGTCATCCGCCGGAACAACGGTCCCGTGGTCACCAACCGTGTCCGGCAGAGCGCCCGCGTCGGTGCTCACCACCCGAAGGCCATACGCAAGCGCTTCCAGAACGGGAACGCAGAATCCCTCGTGCAGGGAGGGCATCGCGAAGATTGATGCGCTCTGATACAGATTCGCCAACTCCTTATCCGTTGGTGACAGAACCACCCGGATCATGCCGTCGCATGTCGTCGCTGCACGATCAGCGACACTTGCAACCGTCGCCGAGTCGGACAGCGATTGATTACCCGCCAACACGAGTTCCACCCCGTCGCGCCACAGGTCGGACGCTTCAAAAGCAGCACACAGGTTCAGGACACCCTTTGCCGGCAGCAGACGGCCGACAAAGAGGATCCGCGATACATCCCGTATCCCAGAAGAGCCGGATTGTGCCTTATCCTGCTGACGCAGCCGGTCGACTTCGGGTACCGCCAGCGGATGCACGCTGCTCTTCTCAGCGGGGATACCGAGGTTCGCCAACACGTCACGGTTGTGGTTGCTGTCACACCAAACCTGATCAGCGTTTTCGGCGATGACCAACTGGTCGAGCCCGCGCTGGGCTCGAACGCGATGCTGGCCACTCAACAACTCCGGTGGTGTCACGTTGTGGAAACGCACCACCCTTCGAACGGTCGGAGCGTCCAACAGCAGCGCATCGAAGAGTTCGTAGGCGGTACCGAAATGGAAGACAGCCAGATCGGCAAATCGATAGTGCGGATGCTCCGCCAATCCCCACGGGTTGGAACCAACAACAACAGAAGCATCATCGGTGAAAGACGTACCCTGACAGAACACACACACCTCGTGCCCAGCGGACTGCAACACGCGTCGCTCCATGGTGACGAGGTTTGAGATCGCATCGGCCTCCACGTAGATGCCGGTGATCAACGCGACCTTCATGGTGAAACCGAATCGGAGGTCGTGACCTCGGCAAGGAGTTTGCCGATCCGGTCCACCATGACTTCTTCGGTGAACAGGTTTTCATAACGGGAACGGCCGGCCTCCCCCATGCTGGCTCGAAGTTTCGGATCCAGCACGAGTCGTTCTATGGCTTCGGCGAGCGACTTGGCGGATTCAGGGACCAACATCGCGCTGGTCACATCAGCCACTTCTGTGGCAGCACCTTCGGCCAGAGCCACCAGGGGTAGCCCATGTGACATGGCTTCCACGTATATCAATCCGAAGGACTCGAATCGGGATGGAGCAACGAACAGGTCTGCATCCCGGTACAGCTCGCCCAACCGCTCATCGGAAACCTCTCCGGCGATCGTGAGCCGAGCGCGCCAGTCGCCACCGGGGAATTCGGTCTCGAACCAATCCACCCAGGTGCCATTCCCGGGACCGACCAGGTCCGACTTGCCCACCAGCGTGGCATGCAGATGTTCGTGAACAGGCAACAGCTTGGCCAGGGCCTCCAGCAGCAGATCTATGCCCTTGCGTTTCTCGAAGCGACCGACGAACAGCAGGTTCACCACCTCCCCATCATCTGCCCTGGAGAGGCTGGAGGCACCGGAGTCTCGCGGGTCCTTGCTCCCAAGACCAGCAGTGACCAACCGATCCGGATCCATGGCCACACCACTGTTGCGCTGGATCTCGGTGGCGATGGTCTGGCTGATCGCGTGGAACCGATCGGCCCCGCTCAGATAGGCCCGTTCCACTCTCAGCATGGGCTCCGCGAAGTCCCGCATGAACCCTTCACCTTGGGCCCAAGTGGGATTGGACTCCAGTGCCAAACCCAAGCTGGTAACCAGCGCGACCACCACAGGAATGTCGGTTCGTTGCTGAACTGCCAGAGCTTCGGTGTCCCACACAGCGGCGTAAACGGCGTCCACAGGATACTCATCATGGAGTCGTTCAACTTCTTCATCTACGCGCACAGCATTCGCCCAGATCCGCTCCGGAATCGTCTCCAAACCCCGAGGGGGAGTAGTTCTGGTGGCACCGGGCTTCACAAGACGGTGAATCCACACACCTTCTTCGAGGTCAATCGTGTCATGGCTCACACCGTCGGTGATCAGCCGCACGTCATGTCCGCGGGCAGCCAGTCCACGGGCCGTGTCGAGCATGTAACGCCCAATACCGCCGATCGGGTCCGGCGGAATGGCCTGGCTGACGAACACGTATCGGCGCCGATCCTCTTCAACCGGCATGAGCGGGAAGTCAAGGAAACCCGGCGGATGATCAAGGTCCCTCGTGTCCGAGCCCAACTTGCGAGCGCCAGCCAGTCCAACCTCCAAGCCATCCACCAAGGCCCTCTCCGCGTCGCGATCGAACGCTTCCAGCATTCCGGGGCCCAGCCGAGCGTGGTCGATGTGGTTGATGGCATCTGAGCGATGCTCAGCGGCAAACAGGGCTGCTTCTTCGACGATTTCGTCGAGGCTGCAATGGGACCGACCGTTGAAGAAACCGAACAGGATCTTGTTCTTGAGTACCGGATACCTGTTTGTCAGCACTCTGGTGTTGCTGCGCACGGAACTGGACATGAACTTGTGGTGGATCGCCGCCCCAGGAATCTGGGCGAGTCTCCAACCTGCGTCAATCGCCCGGACAGCCACGTCCACTTCATCGAGGTAGTACTCGTAGTTCTCATCGAACGCGCCAACATTGCACAATTGTTCGCGTCGCCATGCCCCGTTGCCCCCCGGGACGTACGGGAACTGTTCCGCCCCAGGGAAACAGAGTTCATCGAGGGGAGCATCTGCATGAAACGATGACCGGCCCAGCCGGTCGCTGCGATTGAATCTGCACTGCAGGTTGGCTCCGGTGTGGTCCCACACGTAACCACCGGTGGCGACCACCTCGGGGTTGGAGAAGGGTTCGAGCAGTTCTGCCAGCCAACGGGGTTCGGGGAGCGCATCGTCGTCGATGAACGCCACGACCTCACCAGCGGCGGCACCGATCCCGATGTTGCGAGACATCGAGAGATTGGCCTCGGCACATTGAAGGTGTTTGATCCGACCTTGCCAAGTCTCAAGCATCTCCAGCGTGTGGTCCTTGCAAGGTCCGGTGACCACCACCACCTCGAACGGATCATCCGCCCACTGGTACTGGAGCGTCTCGAGCAGTTTCTGAAGGCTGTCGGCCCGGTCAATCGTGTTGATGATGACGCTGGCCGACCGCAACCCCATCACCCGGTTCCCGGTTTGGCTCGGACTTCCATCTCCAAGCAGATGTCCAGAGGACGGCCGACTGCAATTACCTCTACGTCCACGAAGCCCGCTACCTCGAGGAGATCGACAAGTGATTCCGGAGAGAACACAGAATGATGGGCGTCACCCTCGTATTCCTGCTCCCCCATCAGCACTGCCGCGTAATCAGCGAACGGAATCGTGCCATTGGCCAACCCCTGCACCATTGCCGCTCCATCGGGAACGATCACACTCAACACGCCGTCTGGTCGCAGCAGATCACGCCAATACGGCAACAGAGTGCCGGCCAGTACATCCGTGGGGAAGTGCTCCACCACGTGTGCGGAGTGGATCTCGCCGAGTGATTCTGCCTCAAAGGGAAGATCATCCAGCCTCGCCACCACATCCACCCCCGGCAGTGCCCGCATGTCCACATTCACATACTCGGGAAACACAATGTGCCCACAACCGAGGTTCAGCCGCAACGGTCCGGATGTCGCCAGGTCTTCAATGCGTTCCTTATCCACGATCTCGGGGGTGAACGCGCCATCCCGATTCGGCTCACCCGTTCGCAGCCGCAGTTCGTGCATCACCTCCGCACGAACGGTACGCACATGATCCCAAAGCTCGTTCACAGAGCCACCAAGTCGCTCAGACTGCTCTTGTTGTCGACCAGCTTCGACTTCCTGTGTGTCGACTTCCCTACGGATGCGCCTCAACGAACCAGCGGTCTCCGACACCGTGGCCAACAGCCCGGGGATGTGGTGTTCCAGTCTGAGCCACCGGTCAGTCCTGGATTCGGCTTCGGCCAGTCGCGTGCCGAGGGCTTCGCTGTGTGTGAGAAGATCGCGGGTTTCCTGCCGCAGGCTATCCACCTCGGCCGCGAATGAATCCCCGGCAATCGTTGCCTTGATACGCCGTAGACGATCACGGAATCCCCTCCAGCTCATGAGGCGCGGTCCTCCGGCAGGAGGTCATACAACGAGTTGACATCGGCGTTGAGCTCATCAACTCGATCCAGAAGGCTCCGCATCTCCGGTGGTGGCTCGATCTCCGATCGAACCATAACCAGATCGGTCAACCGGTCCTCGAGAATCTTGGTTGGCCCGTGTCCTGATCTGGCGAAAGACTCGATCAGGTCAAAATGGGGTGGCGACATCGGAGGATGATCCAAGAAGGCCTCCACTCGCTCCACTCTGCCGCGCTGTTCTTGCGCGTTGGCCCTGACGGCTGCCAATTCCTGGCCGCTCAGGGCCACCATCACCATCATTCGCGGGCGGCGCAACAGGACCCGAATTCTCGCGAGAACTCCGATGTTGGGGCGGCTCATCTGACCTCCACCGTCCAATCGCCCCTGAGGTCTACCAATCCGACCTTCCCACCGTTTGGTCCCCGGCGAACGGCCAACGGATGATTGCGAACATGACGGTCAAACACATGCTGTGCAAACTTGTCATTGATTGCCACCGTGAACTCGTAGTTGCCGGGCAGCAGTTCGAGGTTGTCCATGCTGAATGTCACTTCCCTGGCACCCGACACCGTTCCCATGCTGCAACCGTCGACCTTCGTGTTGGATCCAGCCACGTGGACACCGTTTTCGGTGTGAATGCCATAGCCGACGACTGGCTCGTCGACCTCACCACGAGTCTCGAACCGCACGTGTAATGCAGTGTCAGAACCGGAAGTGACCGTGTCGGTTCGCCCAGAAGCGGGGTCAGAAAACCAGACATCGGTGATTGCAATATCCTTTCCCAATTCCAGACCAGCATCCGGATCCTCAGCCCGGACCAGGTGTGCCTGCGCTCGTTGTTCAGCCTCTTTCTGATTGACTTGGTCAAGATACGCGCCGGCGACCTCGCGCGCCGGCCCCTCCAGTTGAAGCTCCCCGTGGTCGAGCCATGCAGCCTTGTCGCACATGGAGGAAACCGTGTCCATGCCGTGGGTGACCACCACGATTGTCACACCCCTCTTGCGAAGCTCATACATGTGATCGAAACAACGGCGCTGAAACTCCTCGTCGCCAACCGCGATGACTTCATCGATGATCAGGATCTCGGGATCCACGTGGACGGCCACCGAGAATCCGAGACGCACGTACATACCCGAGGAATAGAC